>JAJYUP010000165.1 GCA_021792455.1 Actinomycetes bacterium
TGCCCTGGGTTCGACGGAGACCGAGTTTTGTGGATTGATCGTTGAATCTATCTTGTTGGTGTACTCGTCTGTTCTTCTCGGTCAGAGACGACCCCGAAGGGGCCGTACTCTGAAGGAAAGCTGCCGTTGAGTCCTGCTGCTGAGCTGGACTGCGCAAGTGGGCTGGAGGCGTCTTCCCATGCTGCTTGATGCTCGATCGGCGGCCGGTAGCCGAGCGCGCTGTGTAGCCTGGCTGTGTTGAACCAGGCTACGTACTCGACGACCGCGAGCTCGAGCTGCGTGTTCGTTCGCCACACGCGATCGCGGATCAGCTCGGTCTTGAACGAGTCCACGAAGCCCTCGGCGAGCGCGTTGTCATACGCGTCTCCGACAGAGCCGATCGACGCCGGCACCCGTGCGTCATCGAGCTGCTGGGTGTAGTCCTCGGAGGTGTATTGCGACCCCGCATCGGTATGCGCGACGAGCGTGAAGTCGGCGCCGGGTTGACGCAGCCCGAGCGCCATCCGCAACGCGTCCAAGACGAGGTCGGTGCGCATGTGGTCAGCGAACTGGAAGCCCACGATCATCCTGGAGAGCACGTCGATCACGAACGCGAAGTACACCTTCCCCTCCCACGTTCGCAGGTAGGTCAGGTCGCCGACCCACAGCTGATCGGGCCGCTCGGCGGTGAAGTCCCGCTTGACCAGGTCCGCGGCCCGCTGAGCGCCCGGATCGGGGATCGTCGTCGGCCACGGCTTGCCGCGTCGCTTCGCGCCCTGGATGCCCGCGGCCCGCATCAGGCTGGCGATCCTGTCGCGACCGACCTGCTCGCCGTCCCGCAGAAGCGCGGCGTGCATCCTGCGCACGCCACAGCACTCGAAGCTCTCCTCGAACAGCTTGCGGATCTTCACGGTCAGCCGCTCGTCCTCGATCGCCCGCTCGGACCGCTCGCCTCTCGCGCGTTGGCAGCAGGCCGACGCCGACACCTCGAGAGTGCGGCAGATGAGCTCGACGCCGAAGCGAGCGCGATGCTGGTCGATGAACGCGCTCACTTCGTCCGGCCTCCGTCGAGCTCCGTCGCGAAAAACAGGCTGGCGGCGCGGAGGATCTCGTTGGCCTTGCGCAGCTGAAGCGTTCTCGCGCTTGAGCTGCTTGATCTCCTCCCGCTCCTCGCTGCTCGGCAGATCCGGTCTGAGGCCCTGGTCGGCCTCCGCCTGGCGGACGCGCTTACGCAACGTCTCAGACGGCAGCCCGAGCTCCGCAGCGACATGCGACACCGGCCGGCCGGACTCGATCGGCAGCCGAACACCTCGATCGATCAACTCCTGTGGGTACTTGCGTGGACGTGGCATGAACGGAGCTTCCTTCCCCGAGGACCAAAATCCTCGTTTGAAAGTCTCCGTCAAAGCCAGGACAGCTCAGTGCGCGAGTTTGTGGATGCTCAGTCGGCGTCGGTGGCGGCGCTTTGGCGCAAGCCCGCATGCCTGTCGTCTTTGATCCTCGGCCTGGTGGGCGGCGAAGGCATCGGCGGCGGCGATGTCGGCGATGATGAACGCGCAGGCGAGCATGGTCGCGTTGCCGGTGAGCCCCACGATCCGGCACGATCCGCGGGAGATCTCGGTTGAGGCCGGGTCGTGCAGGCGTGAGAAGGTGCGACTCCGCCGGCGGGCTGACGCGCTGGCGATGGCGGAGCCGATCTGGCTGCCCAGGTGCAAATGCCGCTTCTGCGGCGGAAATGGCGAGGAGCGGGCGAGAGCCGCAAATGAGCGAACCGGCTTCGCTTACGAGAATGTCAGGAAGGCCCTGAGACGTCGATGCCCATTGCTCGTGCGGCGTGCGTGAGGCGCCTGTCGTAGCAGTACACGCGCTCGACATGCTCGCCGAGGCTGATGATCGTCGCGAGGTGCAGGGCGTCCAGCGCCCGCAGCTCGGCCGGTTCGAGCTTGCCCGCGGCGTCGACGATCGGTGTGTCGATCGGCAGCAGCGTGACCGCAGCGAGCGCGGCGTGTGCGCGGCTGGCCGCGAGGGCGCCGTAGCGGCGAGCGGCGCGGCGGCCCTCGATCGACAAGAGCACGCTGCTGAGGAGCTCCCTGCCGGCCAGCTGTGCTCGCAACGCCCGGCTCTCAGACTCGGAGCGCACGAGCTTGATGAACGCGGAGGTGTCCAGATAGTCCGGCAAGCGCTCGTCAGCCGCGCTCTGCGCGCAGCTCGTCTAGCAGCTGCCCGGATGGCGGGCCTGGAATCGGCTCTGGCAGCTCCTCGAGCGCATCCAGCAGATTCCCCTGGCCGCGCCGTGCGCCTCGTTCGGCTACGAGCCTGTCGATCGCCGACGCGCGTCCCGGCGCGGGCGTGAGCTGTGCGACCGCTTGCCCGCGGTCAGTGATCACGAATGACTCGCCGCTCTTTGCCCTGCGCGCGTAGCGGCTGAGGTTTTGACGCATCTCGCGGATACCCACAAGCTCCATGTGCGTCATTGTAGCGCTCTGCGATCTCACGGCAGCCGCCGGAGCGCCCTGAGAGCTTGCTCCGCGCAGTCAACGCCCGGCCCTGGCGCAGACCACGTGTGTCAAGGTTCTCGCGATGCGAGCGCAGGGGTCGTTGTTTGGTCGCGATGTTGAGCTGGCGGCGCTCGACGCCGTCTGTCGCGACGAAGCCCTTCGGTCGCTGGCGTACGTGGAGGGGCACCCTGGGATCGGCAAGTCGCGCCTGTTCGAGGCCTGCTGTTCGCGCGTGCGCGAGCGCGGCGTGCGTGTCCTTGGTGCATGCGGGCAAAAGCTGGAGCAGGGGCTCGCTTTTCGTGTGGTGCGTCAGCTTTTCGAGCGGGGGGCTGGCTGACGCCTCGCCTGCGTTGCGTGGCCGGCTGCTCGCCGGTCCGGCGGCGGTGGCGGGTCTCGCGATGGGGATCGACTCGACGTCGGGCGAGAGCGCGCCGCCGCTCGAGCCTCTGCTTTCGATAGTTCGCGCTCTGTATTGGCTGACGGTGAACCTCGCGGAGTGCGGTCCGCTGGCGGAACGGTTTGGCTCTGAGCCGGATCGGCGGCTGGTCGCGGCATGCCTGGAGGCGAGCGCTGGCAACCCGTTCCTGCTTGGCGACCTGGCCCATGAGCTCGCCTCCGAGCAGGTCGAGTTGACGCGGCGCTGGGACACCCTCTCGGCGCGCGGGATCGCGCAATCGACGATGGGCCTGGTGAGCAGCGGAGCGGGAGCGATCAGGCTGCTGGAGCAGGGAGCGGCGCTGCTGGCGCAGTCTCCCGCCCGCCTCGATCATGCGCGGGCGCTGTTCGATCTCGGCTTCGCGCTGAGGCGCCGGGCGGCGCGCCGAGGCGCGGATCACGCTGCGCGAAGCGGTCGAGGCCGCGCACGTCACCTGCGACATCGCAGCGGAGCCATGGGGACGATCGTGCTTGCCCAGCGCAGCTACGGGCTCGCCCGCGGCCTGACTCGAGTGATCTCAGCGATCTCATCAGCGCCGCTGCTGAACGCTTGGCCCAGTGGGGCAGGGCACGTAGGTCCTGGCGCTGACAGGATCTGCCTGACCCCACCAGGAGAAGGCAGCTTCGATCGGAAAGCCCCTCCCCGCGCAGCGGTCCGGGAGGCTGACGCCCCTTGGTGTGAAACCGACGCGCCGACCATGGAGCACCCGGTGGTAGGTGATCCCTTCCGGCCCGAGGGTAGAGCTGAACGACATGAGCGCGACAGGCGGGCCCCCAGGCCAGACAGGCAGCAGCGGGGCTTCAGTGAGCAGCCTCGCGCCCGCTCTGCTCGCTATCTGGAGCAGGTGCGCGGTGAGCACGATTTCCTCGCGCACAGGCCACTGGCCATCGAGGAAGAAGAGGATCGTCATGTTCTGCCCCTGTGGTGGGCCAAGCACCGCGGTGACCGGCGCCCGCTCAGTGACGGTGCTGAGGGCGCGCACCTGGGCGACCGCGGAGCCGAACCCAAGCAGCGAGCCGCTTGGGCACCCCTGCGGACCGTATTCTGCGAGGCGCTTGGGCGGGCATGGTTCGATGCCGATCGAGGAGTGGGCGAATCCGAGCCGAGGTGGCAGCCTGATCGTGAGCTGCCGCAGTGGGGTGGGCGGCGAGATCGTGAATCCATAGTGGATCGTGGTGCTGGCACCAAGCCTGTCCGGTCGGAAGCTTGCATGGAGGGTGACCCTGGGCGGCGAGGACGCCGCCTGCGCGCGTGCGGGCGATGGGTTGGGCCGTACGGACGCCGCCTGTGCGCGCGCGGGCGAGGGGCTGGGCCGCACGGACGCCGCCTGGACCTGTGCGGCGGCGAGGGCAACGAGCCCGCCGGCGAGGGCGGCGAGCGCCGCGAGCGCGCCAGCCCATGTGAGCAGCGCGGCGCGGCGTGCTTCGAACGCGGAAGCGAGGGCGGGGAGCGCGCCAGCCGCGGGCCGCGACCCGGCAGGCATGACGACGCTCCGCCTCACCGAGGCATGATCGTCCCCGCCTCCCTGAGGCATGATTCCCCCCCGCCGCCTAGTAGCGCAGCGTGCCGTACACCTGCACGTTCATGGCGTCGGTGACCCGGTAGACGGCGCCATAGATTCCGCCCTGCCCATGAGCGCCTCTGAAGCGGCCGCCGCCATCGCTGACGATCAGCTTGCCCCCAAAGCTGTCCCACCCTTTCTTGCCTATTTTGAGGGCGCCGCTGCCATGGCCGCCGATGGAGCCGCCTCTGACGGAAAGCGTGAACGTGGATGTCGCGGTATGGGAGCGGAGCGTGAGCGAGACCCTGACGTTGCCAGGCAGATTGCCTGTTGCGTGCCCAGCCTCGACGAGCGTGTTCCCATTGGCGGAGATGAGGTGGAGGTGGGCGCGGTCGCGTACGCGCAGAGTCTGAGAGCGGCCCGAGGCGAGTGCGATCGCACCGAAGGCGAGCTGCGAGCACAGGCAGCTGCCAAGCACGCCAAGC
>JAJYUP010000166.1 GCA_021792455.1 Actinomycetes bacterium
TCGAACTCGTAATGCGCGCGCCGTATGAGCTCTCCACAGACGCGCTCCATACCGCCACCGTCGTGGATGTCGTGGGCCACCAATGCGACCCGAGGCCTGGTCTCACGCGGCGTGTCCAGACAGGAGCGCGAGCGGACCTCGCCGGCCGACGCGACCACACTTGTGGCCATTGATCGAACGAGACGACTCGTCACCAGCACGGGAAATGGAGCAGTCGGAGCGTCCGGCCTCATCCCGTCTGCGCGCTTGCGTCCACGTCCCGCACGGGTCGTGGTTCCCACAGGCCTCACGCCGCAACCCTCAGATCCACGCAGGATGCTTCACACCCAGCAGGCCGCCTGCCAACCAGCTGCGTCAGCGCGTCGGATATCGCTTCGCAAACCGTCTCGGCCCGAAAGAGTCTCTCCGACTCGCTTCGCGCAAGCGCTCTCAGGGCGTGGGCGTCCTCGCGCAGTGCCCCAAGCGCGCGTTCGATCGCGTCTGCGAGCATCTCGACGGCGCCGACCGGAACCAGGTGTGCAACCGCTGGCGAGACGTTCTCCGCCGCCCCGACCTCGCTCGTGGCGATGACCGGCACGCCAGCGGCAAGCGCCTCGGCCACCGTAAGCCCAAACGGCTCGTACGTGCTGGCCTGGACCAGCACATCAGAGCGTGCCAGCTCCTGCGGCACTTGCCACGACGCGACTGGCCCAGCATATTCAGCGGTCGTCCGATCGAGGTTGCCGAGAAGCACACGATAGTCCGACCAGAGCGTCTTCGCCCCGACGATGCGCAGCTTCACGTTGAGGCCGCGAGCTGCGAGAACGCGCGAGAGCTCCACGATGTGCTCTACGCCCTTGCGCACAGAGATGCGGCCGAGCACGAGGATGACGGGCGGATCGCCGGTGCTCCTCGCCGCCGCTTGGAAGCGCTCCAGTCGCACAGGGTTCGGAATCACTCGCGTCCTCTCGCGGGCTACTCCGTAGTCGGCAACGAGGTGATCCCTGAACACGTTGCTGATGCAGAGGACGAGCCGTGCTGAACGGATCGCCCGCCGCTGCACGACGGCGCGACCGATGAGCATGGCCTCGACGAGCAGCCGTCGATGCCAAGGCTCGCAGACGCGCGCGAGGTGGCGCTCGTGCCTGAAGCATCGAAGCTCACCGGCAATGTGGGTCTCCGGATGGATCACAAGCGGGATCCGGCCAAGCAGGCGCCTCGGAACCCCAACTGTCTCGATGTTCGAGAACTGGTAGATGAGGTCGTAGGGGTCGCGCCGATCTCTGCGCACGATCTCGCTTCGCATCCGCACGAACGCCCACGTTCGCGCGAGAAGCCCCGAAAGGAATGCGCTCAGCCCACTTCTGCTGTACCAGCGATTCCAGCGCCAGCGGGACCCAGCCCAGACGAAAGTCAAATTCGGATGCGTAGCAAGCCTCGGCGGAACATCACTCTGCTCGCCCGCGATGAAGCAGTCGATCCTGTGACCAAGCGCGCAAAGGCCGTCGAGAAGATCTGTGGCGACACCGGTCGCGCCGCCATCGTCGGACGGCATCGGTGTGAGCCATGCGATGTGGAGGCAGGCATCTGCTTGCTCTGGACGCACGCGCGACATCATCAGAATGGGTCGCAGCAATCTCGGTGGCCCGCCAAGCGATGAAGCCGGGTCCAACGCTTGCGCAGCGCCACCTTCACGAGCAGGTTGCGTGCAAAATAGGGCGTGCGCAACATCAGCCTGATGAGCGCGAGCACCCGTCTCCTCGTCGAGATTCGCCGCTTCTCGAAGATCGCGAGGGTGCCGACATTCCCGCTGAACGCCAATGTGAGGCTGAAGGCAAGCCTGCGAATCACGGCAGACGTGACGCCGATCGAAGAGAAGCAGTCGTGGATAAACAGCCTGCCGGCGTTGTCGAGCATGCTCCCCCAACGGTCTATGTCCTCGAGCACTGACTCCTCGTCGTGAGCGCCGTCGAGGTAGACGAGCCCGACGGGTCTTCCGTCCCACCGGTCCGCAGCACACGTGCTCGTCATGCGCATCGCCTCGACCTTGGCGTCAACGCCTGCGCGTTGCAGGTTTTCGTGGAATCGCGTCCGCGCTGGGACGCCGCCTCCCCACCGTTCATCGGCAAACGGATCGATTGCAAAAACCGGGACTCCGTGCTGCGCGGCGCTGGCCAGAATGATGGTCGACTTTCCGTGGTGGCTGCCAATCTCGACGATCGCTCGATCCTGCGGGACGGCGGCGGCCGCCGCGAAGAGAGTGCGCGCCTGTGCTTCCGTCAGCCATCCATCGACATCGCGAACGTGGGACCAGGCCTCGTGGAACTGCTGCGTCGTGCCCTCCGCGGGCATCGCCACCCCCCTCACATCCCCCTCCGCCCCAGCACATAGGGCGGCCTCGCAGCTGGCCGCCTAGGCGCCTCCACCTGCGCTGGCAGCGCGACACGAGCCATCCCAGGCGGCGCGTATCGCGGCTCAGCGTGAGCAGCTCTCCTCCCAAGCATGGATTCCCGCTCGCCACGACGCTTGTGGCTTGCGCGTGCGCCGGGTAGCCGGCCGGAGCCAGGCACGGACGGGTGGCGGCGACGCTGACCGCGCTGCTGGCGACGCATGCGCGCCAGGCCGGTATCGAGGACAGCTTCCACGAGGCGCAGGGGAAGGCGCTGGAATCGATCGAGTCCGGCTGCATCGCGGTGCTCGTGCTCGACCCAGGAAACCGCACCGCCACGATCTGCCGGGGTCGCGGGCAGGCGCACGTCCACGGCGAGAGCGACACGATCGATCTGAGCGACGCCGTGCCGCGCTTCAGCGTGAGAGTCGCCGAGCTGTTCACCTGATGGCGCCCGGCCGGCGTGACGCCTGACCGGCGGGCTCACGCTCCCCCTCACATCCCCCTCCCGGACAGGACGTATGGGATGGTGCGAAGGAGGATCTGCACGTCGCTCCACAGCGACCAGTTCGCGACGGAGAGGCAGTCGAGCTTCACCATCTCAGAGAGCGGGGTCCGCGCGGAGCCGAGGATCTGCCGGCGCGCTTTGGTGATACGCGCGTGGTGCCCGCAACAGTTGCGTCTCGCCGTCGGTCCCATCCCCCACATCTGCGAACATCTGTTCGATGCGTGGCATCCCGATCCCTTCCCCGCTGCGCGATGGCAAGTAGGCGAGATCCCGAGAAGCCGATGAAGCCGCCTGACGTGCCCGCCTCCGGCTACGCGGTCGCGTATGCGGAGGCTCAGACCATGTTCCGCGTAGGAGCGCTGCTGCTCGTGGCCGAGGTCATCGCGTGGGCGCTCGCCCTCGTGTTGCAAAGCTAAACTGAACGGCATGACCCGCAGGCCGACACCACCGAAGCCCCCGGCGCCGACACCACCGCAGCCCCTGCGGCCGAGCCCGATGGTCGGTGAGACACGGGGCGGCACTAGGCAACCGCCCGCTGATCCTCGCCCCTGACGCGCCGCCAGGCAGAGCATGCGCGCACGCCGCTCGGGCGCACCGCCGCCGAGGTGAGGCGACAGCCGCGTCGAGCGTGCACCTTGGTGTGCGAGGTCGCCGCGTCGTGAGTGACCTCTGTCCCACAGCGGTTGGCGACCCTTCACACGCGGGGCAGGCGGCGTCAACGCACACCTGCCTCGGGCGTGCTCCAAGCGGCGCGTGCACCAGGTGAGGTCACGCCGGACTGTCCGCTTCCGCTGCCGCGCCACGGCGCCGCGCGCGGCCGCAGGCACCGCCAGCCATCAGGCGCGATGAGGGCCTTGGCGCGATCTGGATCGACCGTCGCCAGGTACATCGGAGCGTCCCAGTCCCGCTCGCGCATCTGTGGGACGGCGAGCGCCGGTCCGCGGAAGCGCTGGTTGATCGCGAAGATCTGATGACCGCACTGCTCGAGGAGGTTGGTGACAGGGGTCGGCGGATCGTCGTGGGACTCGAAGAAGATGTCGCGCATGCGCCGCTGCTCGAGAGCGTTGCGTGCACCTTCGAGCACCGCGAGCTCATGCCCCTCCACGTCGAGCTTGACGACGCCGACGGCTTGATCTCCGAGGAGATCGTCGAGCCGCACCGTCCTCACCTCATGAGCTCGGCGCCCACTGTCAGGGTGACCGGTGACAGCGCGAGAGCGGGCGATCTGGGGCGTACCGGTTTTGCGCGCGAAGTCGACTGGCTCCAGCAGATGGGCGAGACCCACGGCATTCGAGGCGCCGGCCTCTTCGACGCACACGCTGGAGCGCGGCCACCGTCGCACGTTTGCGCGTAGGCGATCAGCGGTTCGCGGATGCGGCTCGACCCTCACATCCCCCTCCGTTCCACAACGTAGGGGACGGTGCGAAGCAGGATCTGCACGTCGCTCCACAGCGACCAGTTCGCGACGTAGAGGTAGTCGAGCTTCACCATCTCAGAGAGCGGGATCCGCGCGGAGCCGAGGATCTGCCAGCGGCCCGTCATGCCTGGTGTGAGCGAGAGCCGCTGCCTGTAGAAGCCCTCGATCCTGCTGTCCTCATCGAGGATCAGCGGCCTCGGCCCGACGAGGCTCATCTCTCCGCGCAGCACGTTGAAGAGCTGGGGCAGCTCGTCGAGGCAGAGCCTGCGAAGCAGCCGCCCAACCCTCGTGATCCTCGGGTCCCCCTCGATCTTGAAGATGCCGTCCGCCTCGTTGAGGTGCGCAAGCTCCTTCCGCAGCGCCTCCGCCCCATCGATCATCGTCCTGAACTTCAGCATCGAGAAGGCCCTGCCGTCCTGGCCGACCCGCCGCTGGGAGAACAGCGCGGGCCCTGGCGAGTCGAGCCTCACGATGATCGCGATCACCGCAAGCAGCGGGCTGAGCAGGACGAGCCCGGCGAGGGCGCCGGAGAGGTCGAGGCAGCGCTTCAGCAGCTTCGAGCTGCGGGGCAGCCCGAACTGCTTGACCCCGAGCACGGTCAGCC
>JAJYUP010000035.1 GCA_021792455.1 Actinomycetes bacterium
TTGCCTGTGATCGTCACCTTCTGCCCTTCGGTCACCTTCCCTGAGGACGGGGAGGCGAGGGAGATCGCAAGCGATCCCGTCGAGGATATCTTCAGGGGCACAGCGTTCGAGAAGGCGCCGGTCGAGTTCGTCACCATCACCGTCGCCGTGCTCCCAGGTGTCACCATCCAAGGCCCGCTCTGCGCTTCTGGCACGGTGAAGGTGATAGTCGTCGTCTCCCCGCTGCTCGACCAGGAGCCCACCGCAAGCTGCGCGGCGTCCGATGGCGCTCCGAAGGAGATCCCGGAGTCGATGAAGGTCACCCACCCTGGCGAGCCGAGGCCTTCGCCGGTGAGCGTCACCTGCTCCCCTGGGGTCGCGGCGTCGGAGCTTGGCGATGCGATCGCGAGCGAGAGCAGGGGCGAGGTCGGCCCGATCGTGATCGGCTCGACGTTCGAGAGCCCGCCGCTTGCGCTCGTCACGCTCACCGACGCGGTCGCGTCTGGGATCAGCGCCCAGGGCAGCGCAAGCGAAGGCAGCGTGAAGCTGATCGATTCCGTCCCCCAGGTGAGGTTTGCAAGCTGCGCGGCGTCTGAGGGCGACCCGAAGGAGATCCCGGAGTCCACGAGGCTCACCCATCCTGGCGTCGATCCAAAGCTCGATCCGGCCGCCGCTCTGATCGTCACCGTCTGCCCGGAGAGCGCGGGGTCGGGCGAGGGCGGTTCGATCGTGATCGCTTCGCTTGGCACGATCTTCAGGCCAAGCGCATTCGAGCTCACCCCGCCTGCGGTCACGCTCACCTGCGCGGTGCTCTCGAGGCTCACCCCCCAGGGCTTTGCGACGGAGGGCACCGTGAAGCTGATCGATTCCGGCCCCCAGGAGTCGATCGCAAGCCTCGCCGCGTCCCCTGGCGCGCCCCATGAGATCCCGGAGTCCACGAAGCTCACATAGCCTTCCCCCTGCGTCGCGCCGAACCCGCTGCCTTTGATCGTCACCGTGCTGCCTGGGGCGGCGCCTTCGGAGGACTCGCCGCTCAGCGATGGCGTGCCGTAGGAGAAGGTGTCTTCGCCCTCGGTCGCGCTGGCGCCCCCAGCGGTGTGGACGCTGACTGCAACCGTGCCTGCCCCACCGGGCGCCACCGCGCTCAGCGTCGTCGCAGATTCGACCTCGACAGAGCCTGCGCGCGCCTGCCCGAAATAGACCGCAGCGCCCCGCGCGAAGCCGCTGCCGGTGATCGTCACCTTCGTGCCCCCGGCGGCGGGGCCGCCTGCAGGGCTGATCTGCTGCACCGCCGGCGCGCACAGCGCGTCCAGCAGCGTCGGCGCGATCGGGCTGCCCAGGCCGGATGCCATGTCGTAGCCACTCGTCGCGGGGTATCGCCCTTCCGCGAAGGAGGCGATCGCGTTGTCGCCTTTCGTTATGTCGTTGAAGGGGGAGGGCCCGAGCCTTGCGGCCTGATAGAGGCGGGGGTTGATGAAGCCGACCGGGCCCGCCGCGCAGCCGTTGTCGACGATCGCCACGAGCGCCGCCCACAGCGGGGCGGCGCCGCTCGTGCCGCCGATCACAGACCATTTGCCTTTGTAGTAGACGACGTAGCCGTGGTAGGGGTCGGCGGAGGCGGAGACGTCTGGCACCTCGCGGCAGTAGCCGCTTGTCGCTTTGCATGGTTCACCGCTCGAGTAGGAGTTGTCGACCCCTGGGGCGGACTGCCAGGAGGGCATCGGCCAGACCGTCGAGATCCCGCCGCCGCCTGCGCAGGGTCCTCCGCTGCAGCTGTCGTTCCAGACCACTTCCCGTGGGGGCGGCCCCAGGGCGGAGAGGCTCGTTCCGCCGACGCCTGTGACGTAGGGCTGGCTTGCCGGGTCGTCGACCGCGAGTTCGTGGCCATGTGGCCCCTTCGTTCCGCAGTCGGTCGAGCCTTCGTCGCCTGCCGCCGCGAGCACGGTCTGGCCCTGGACGGCCGCCTCCTCGAAGAGCGTGCTCTCCGCTTCGATGTAGCTGCGTTCGGTTTCCTGCTCGCACAGCCCCCAGCTCGTCGAGATCACCTTCGCGCGGTCTTCGCTCACCATCGCGCTGTAGTTGTCGTAGGCGTCGCTGTTGTTGTTCGGAGCCTCGTAGACGAGGATCTTCACATCTGGCGCAAGCCCCGCCACATCCTCTATGTCGAGCGCCGCCTCCCCGCCGCTTGGGCCGCTTTTCTGCCCGCCTGCGACCTCGACGTTTTCCACCGAGGTGCTCGTGCCGTAGCAGTGCTGGTATTCGGCGATTTCGCTCGCCTCATAGGGTTCGAGCTCATAGAGGCCTACGGTCACCCCGCCGCCGAGCAGCCCCAGCCCGTACAGCCTGTTCAGCTCGTAGGCCTGCGCAAGCTGCGGGGCGGTCCACGCTTCGTAGCTCGCAGCCGTTTCTTCAGCCGACTTGCAGGCGCTTGGGCCGCTCGTCTGGGGCGCGCTTTCGCTCGTCTGGGGCGCGCTTTCGCTCGTCTGGGGCGTGCTTTCGCGCACCTGCGCCGCGCCCGCGCTCGTCTGGGGCGCGCTTTCGCTCGTCTGGGCGAGCCTGCTCGATCGCGAGCCGGCCGCCGGCAGCGCGAGCAGAGGGCGCAGCGGGTGCAGGTCGTTCAGCCCCAGCACCGCCTGCACGTAGGGGGCGAGCTCCGCGGGCAGCAGCGGGCTCGATGTGTTCGCGTACGCTTCCCGCCCGGAGGCCAGGCGGTACCTCGAAAGGCTCACCCGCAGAGCGCGCTCCAGGTCGCCTGCGGAGGCGACGATCGGGATCGCAAGGCCGTTTGCGCTCGTCGCTCCGGGCGAGAGCCCCTGCGATTCCAGGAAGGCGCGCACCGAGGAGATCGCGCCGGCTGAGGCGCCGAACCGTTCTGCGAAGCCGTGCACGGAGAGATAGCGGTGGAAGTGGCCGCTGCCGCGCCTCGTCGTCCCCGCCGCGTACTGCGCAAGCCCTTCGGGGTCTGCGGAGCGCAGCACTATCGTCAGATGCAGCTGCCGTGAGCTCGAGAGCGCACCGATCCTCCTCGCGCCGGAGGGGAGGCTTGGCGGCGGGCCGAAGGGTCGGCCCGCCGGTGGTGCCGCAGAAGCGGCGGGGCTCAGCCCCGCACACGCGGCGACCGCGCTCAGCAGCGCAAACCAGGCCGCTCCCCTTCTGCTCACGATCATCTTCCTCATCTGTGGTCAGGCTGCGGTGCCGGTCTCACCACTGCCTCCCCGTTGGCCTCGCGACCGTCCGCTTCGACCTCCGGATCAACGCCTCACCAGCTCTGCCGGCCCCCGCATCCATGCGGGGGATGCCGACATCTATACCAGGTCGGTGGCGGCGCCTGCGCAGCCCGCCCGTCACCGCGGATGGAGCCGCCCGTCACCGCGGATGGGGCCGGCCTGCGGGAAGCCGCTCGATCAGATCGTCGATCTGCCCCGCCATCCTCTGCCAGCTGTGCGACTGCGCGTGCCGCCACCCGGCCTCCCCGAGGCGGCGCGCGAGCTCGCGGTCGGTGAGCAGGGTGACGATCGCCTCTGCGATGGCTGCGTGGTCGGTCGGGTCGACGAGCAGGCCTGTGCGCCCGTCGATCACCGCATCGAGCGCGCCGCCGACGTTCCCCGCGACGCAGGGCAGCCTGTGGGCACCAGCCTCCAGGTAGACGATGCCGAAGCCCTCCCCCCCCTCGCCTCCCGGCAGCAGGCGGCTTGGCATCGCAAAGACGTCCGCTTCGTCGAGCAGGCGATCGCGGGTGGCGTCGTCAACCGCGCCTGCGAACGTGAGGGCATCGGCGATGCCAAGCGCCGCAGCGCCCTGCGAGAGCTCGGCGCGCAGAGGCCCCTCCCCCACCAAAAGCCACCGCGCATCTCGCACCCTCGCCCTGATGAGCGGCATCGCCTTCAGCATCACATCGAAGCCCTTGTAACGGTCCGTCAGGCGGGCGACGGTGATGATCGTCGGCGGGCGCAGGCCCTGCCGAGCAGGTGGGGCGCCCGCAGCGGGCAGATCGACGCCGGGGTGGATGACATGCAGCCGCTGTGCCGGTGCCCCGAGGGAGATCGCGAGATCGCGGGTGTGGGAGCTGACGGCGATCGACGCCGCCGCCCGCGCGGTCGCAAAGCGGGTGAGGGCGGGCCGCCTGCCGAGCTCCTCTGCGTGGAGCATCTGAATCACGGGGGCGCCCGTGATCCGCTGCGCGGCGACCGCCGCCGGCGATGCGACGATGTGGCCGCTGACGATCGCATCCGGCCGCAGCGCAAGCGCCCGGGCAAGGGCTGTCGCGTTCAGCATCGCAACGGAAGCGAGCTGGCTTCGCAGACGCGGCGTCGCCATCACCCCTGCGCGCTCGGCCCTCCGAGCGCGCCCCCCCAAGAAGACGCCCAAGGGGGCAGGCGCGCCGATGCAGACCACCTCGCAGCAGTGGCGGGAGTGGGCGGCCAGGCGCGCGCACAGCAGCTGGATGCCGCCGGTGGCGGGCGGATAGTCGGGAGTGATCAGAAGAAGGCGCATCAGCGGCGCATGATGGTGCCTGCGCTCACAGTGCGCCCATTCACAGCGCGCCCCCTCACAGCGCACCCATCCACAGCCCCATCACGAGCAGCGGCCACAGGATCGCCGACTGATCGGAGCTGCCCATCGCGTGCGCCTGCATCCGCCTGCGCAGGGCAGCTCCATCGATCCACCCATCGCTGACGAGCGGCCCATCGGCCGCCTCCTGAAGCGCTCCAAGCAGCGGCCCACGCAGCCACTGCGCCATCGGCACTGCGAAGGCCCTCTTCGCACGGTCGGCGCCTGAGAGGGCGGGCAGGCTGCGCGCGACCTGACGCAGGAGCGCCTTGCCGCCGCCGCGCAGGTGAGTTGCCGTCGGGATGGCAGCGGTGAGCTCGGCGAGCTCCCGCGAGAGGTAGGGGGTGCGCATCTCAAGGGAGACGAGCATCGTCGCCCTGTCGGCCTTGGCGAGCACATCGTCTGGGAGGTAGCGGGCGCGGTCGAGCGCCATCAGCGCGTCCACTGGGCCGTCGCGGCCGCAAGCGCTCAGGACGCCCTCGACATCCTCGAGCACGAGGTCGCGCGCGAGGGTGTGCTGCATCCGCGGCCCGTACAGCTCCTCTCGCGCCTGGCGGCGTCCACCTGTGACCCACTCGAGCTGCCGCTGCGCGAGGCTGAGCGGCCGGATCACCTCGGCGAGCTTGCCGGCACGCCCCGGCACAGCGGAGGCGATCACCTGAGCACCGGCCGCGGCAAGGCCGGACGGCAGCAGTCGCGCCGCGCGATCCGCCCTGCGCATCCACCGGTATCGGGGGTAGCCGCCGAACAGCTCATCCGCGCCCTCCCCGCCGACTGCGACCGTGACGGTGCGCCTGGCCTCCTGCGCAACCGCGTGCAGCGCTATCAGCGCCGGGTCGGCGTTCGGCTGATCGAGGGCCCTCATCACCATGCCGACCCGCTCGCTGATCTCGCCGCTGGAGAGGATCACCTCGCTGTGATCGCTGCCGATCTGCTCAGCGGTCGCGCGCGCCCGCCGCGCCTCCCCCACCGCGCCTGTGTCGTAGTCGACGGTGAACGTTCGCAGCCGCCCTGAGACCTGCTGAGCGGCAAGCGCCGCGACGAGCGCGGAGTCGAGCCCTCCAGAGAGGAACACGCCCACCGGCACGTCCGCGGCCAGACGGCTGCGCACCGAGGCGGCGAGCAGCTCGCCAGCCTCGAGCGCCAGATCCGAAACCGAGTCCGCGCGGCTCGCAGGACGGCGGGGCATCGTCCAGTAGGAGCGCACATCTCGCTCTCGCACATCCATGCTCCAGCGCAGGATGCTCGCCGGCGGCAGCTGCCTGACGCCCTCGAAGATCGTGCGCTCCCCCGGTACGCAGCCGAGCACGAAGAAGGCGTCGAGCGACCCGGGATCGATCTCCAACGCACAGCCCACCCCCGCGCGCAGTGCAGTCAGCTCGGAGGCGAACGCGAGGTGCCCGTCGCCGAGCTGCGTGTAGAAGAGGGGCTTCTCACCGAAGCGATCACGCGCGAGCAGCAGCTCACGCCGCCGCCTGTCCCAGACCGCAAACGCATACATCCCCTCGAGCGCATGGACGAGCTCGACTCCGTACTCCTCATAGAGGTGAACGAGCACCTCCGTGTCGGTGGCGCTGGCGAACCGGTGGCCTTTGCGCTCGAGCTGCGAGCGCAGCGAGGCGTGGTTGTAGATCTCACCGTTGAGCACCGCCCACACGGCGCCGTCCTCGCTGTGCAGGGGCTGATGCCCGCGGTCGAGGTCGATGACCGACAGCCGGCGGGCGGACAGAGAGAGCCCGCTGTGAGGATCGACGCAGAGGCCCTGATCGTCTGGCCCTCGGTGGACCATCGCACCGGCCATCGCCGCCGCACGCGCCCCGCTCGGATCGTCGCTGAAGCCGGCTATGCCGCACACAGCGCCCGCAGCTTACAGGGCCACTGCGGCAGCGCTCAGACCCCGGCTGCGCCCAGGGACGGGCTCCTCAGGAAGCGGCGCGCGGCGCCCGCGCGCACTGGTAGGCTTCCGCGCCGTTTCATCCGGGGGATGACCGCCTCCGGTTCGGGGGATGACCGCCTCCGGTTCGGGGGATGACCGCCTCCGGTTCGGGGGATGACCGCCTCCGGCCAGACCACCTACCGAAAGGGGTTGGACGTGCCTGTTCGTCGCATCGGCGCCGCCGCACTGATCGCAGTGGTTGCCTGCCTGCTCGCCGCAGGCGCAGCATCGGCCAGGACGCTTCCGCTGCTGCTTCTCCCGGGCCACGCCAGGGATGCAGCGCACCACCGCCTCGTGGCTCACAGCAGCAAAGCCAAGAAGAAGAAGGAGCGAGGGAAGAAGGGCAAGAAGAAGCGCAAGAAGGAGCTGCGCGGGCCGCGCGGGCCGAGGGGCGCGACCGGGCCGGCAGGGAAAGAAGGCAAGGAAGGAAAGGAAGGCCGGGAAGGAAAGGAAGGCAGGGAAGGCAGGGAAGGCAAGCCTGGTCCCAGTGCGACCAAGTTCATCTACCGGGAAGCGCCCACGAAAGGAGCCGCGCTGCACCCTGTGCTCAGCACCGGTCCGCTGCAGCTGGCGATTGCCTGCGAACCCGGCGCAACCAACGAAGACGTGCTGCTGGACGCGCGGCTGAGCATAAGCGCGTCGAGCTTCGTCATAAATGAGAGCGGACAGAGCGTGTTCGAAAACGCCACAACGAAAGCGCTTGAATCCGAATCGTTCACGGCTGTCTCCTCGGAAGAATTTGCGAAAGAAGAAGTGGAAACCGCAAAGAGAGAAGTGCAGGTGCCTGACAGCTTCGGCGTCGCGGAGCACTTCGTCTTCGACATCGGCGGCACGCTCACATGGGTGGAACTGACCTATGGGGTCCGCACCGGGCCGAAGCCAGAGTGCTACGCAGCCGGCATGGAGATCTGACCGCTCCCTCAGCCTGAGCGATCTGCGAGGACGGGGCGCCGGCCCGCATGCGCGGCGCCCCGCCGTCAGTCACGCTGAAGTCGGCGTCGCCCCGGAGGTTCGCTGGATATGCGCTATGCTGTATGCGTGAAGCGGACAACCGTGATGCTGCCCGACGAGACCGATGCGCGCCTGCGGCGTGAGGCGCGTCGACGGGGGGTGTCCATCGCGGAGCTGACGCGTGAGGCGATCGAAGCGTGCCTGCCCCCGTCGCCGCGCGCGGGCACGCCGCTGTCGTTCTTCGCCATCGGCGCAGGCGAGCCGCACGATGCGGCCAGAGACGCTGAGCGTCTGGTCTCGGAGGCGATCGAGCGACGGCGGCGTCGCAGCGGGCGCTCCCGCTGAGAAAGGATGCTGATCGTCGACGCAGGGCCGCTGTATGCGGCCGCGGCCACCGCAGACGACGATCACGCCCGCTGCGCGCAGCTGCTGGCAAACGCCTCGCGGCCGCTGCTGGTGCCGGAGCTCGTCGTCACAGAGGTCTCCTATCTGCTCAGCGACCGCATCGGCGCCCACGCAGAGATTGCCTTCGCCGAGTCGATCGCGGCGGGCGAGCTGAACGTGGAGCCCGTGCTCGAGGATGAGTGGGAGCGCGTCGCGGAGCTTGTGAGCCGGTACGTCGATCTCCCACTCGGCATGGCCGACGCCTCGCTTGTCGTGCTCGCCGAGCGCCACCGCCAGCACGAGATCGCAAGCCTCGACCACCGCCACCTCGGCGTGGTGCAACCGCGGCACACAGACCGGCTCACGCTGCTGCCATGAGGGGCTCGCTCACTCTCTGAGTCGGCGAGCACGTCGCAGGCAAGCGGCCCGTCGCCGTCCTCTCGGCCAAAGATCAGCGGCTCGCCATCGTCGATGCGACGGCCGCGCGGGTGCCGCCACCGCGATCGCGGCAGGCGATGTCAGCCGCGAATCGTTGCGGGCTTGCTTCGGCCCACCTGCTGGTAGCAGCGCTCCGGCCAGGCCGCTGGATCCTTGTAATGAACGTGGGTCATCTCGCCGTCCGGGTCGTCGAGCCGGTGGTTCTCGACCCAGAGCGGGTGACCGAGCTGATCGATCGGGTAGATCTCATGAAGCATGTGGCAGTGACAGGAATAGATCGGATAGTTGACCTTCCCCTGCGTGATGCCCCGCGGCTCGCGCATGAGATGGAAGGACGATGGGGGTGCAAAGCAGCCGAACGTCGGATAACGGACACGGCTGTCGGATATCCGGGCGACCTCCGGCTGGTAGGCGGTCGAGGACATGCGATGACAGGCGCCAAGCGGACGCCCCCTGAACACGAACGTCTCCTCGTACTCCTCGATCCAGTAGGTCGAGCCGTGAGCCCGCCACACCATCGCCCACAGGGGGATGGAGTCGCGTGGTCCCAGCCCCCGCACCGCAGCCACGAACGGGGCCATCACGACCTCCGCTGTCCGCCTCAGCGCATCCTCAGCCGCCTGCTCCCCGAAGCGCCAGGCGATCCAGGACAGAAGGCCGGCGATCGCGATGCCAGTCGGGTCCTTCGCGCCAACGAGCTCACGGTCCATGCTCGCCGCGAGCTGCAGCAGCTGGGCGCTGTCACCAGCAGCCGCGGCCTGCTCCACCTGGATCGACAGCGGCGTGGAGAGCCGCTCCAGCTCCTCCTCCGTGAAGCAGCGACCTTCGCTCTGCGCTCGAACGCCGCCCGCCGGCGGGCTCATGCCGATCCGCGCGTAGAGATCATTTGGAATGCTCGCGGGATCCTTGTAGATGTCCAGATGCACCGCCTCGCTCGCGTTCCCGGCAATCGTGAGCGCCGCGATCGGCTCCCCAAACAGCTCGATCGGGATGACCTCCAGGAACTGAACCTCAGTGGCCAGACCGCAGGGCAGCTCCTCAGCGCCAGCCGTGAGCGGGCCTTTGCCGGTCAGCATCGCAAAGGAGACCGGCTGCTCGTGGTAGCCGTAGCATGGGTAGAAGCAGCGGCTGCCCTCGCGCCGCCGCGGCGCCTGCTTCTCGAAGCCCGCCGGTGTGCGCCACCACCGTGCCGGACCCCAGGGATCAGCCGTGAAGCGCACGCGGCGCCCATCCTCCTGCACGGAGAACGTCGAGCCGGAGGCGCGCAGACGCTCGGCGAGCAGCAGCGCGCGCCCGCGCACACCGAGACGCTGGTAGCGCCGAGCGAACGGTCGCGCGGCATACTCGCCGACCCAGGTGAGGGCGCATTCCAGCGCCTGCTCGCTCGCGCGCTCGACGATGAACGTCTCCAGCACCCCGAGCCAGCTGCAGTAGGCGTCGTAGATCGCCAGACACTCCTGGTCCATCTGATCGATGATCCACGCGATCGTCCCCTGATCCTCAGCACGCACGGCACGCTCGAGCCGGATCGAGAGCGGGGTCGCGAGCAGATCCAGTTCCTCCTCTGTGAACAGCCGTGTCCAAGCAGCCACCAAAGCCTCCAGGCGTCGAGCTCTCAGGAGCCGCATCACCTTACTGGTCCGCTCCCTTCCGTGGCGTTGACAGTCTGAGTCGGGCGGGTTCCCGACAGGAGACGAGCCGAGGTGCGCAGCGCCGAGGCGAAGATCGTGTCCAGCGCCCTCACGAGCCCGGCGTCCCCTCCTCCAGCACCCAAGATCCGGCGGCGAGCTCCCCGATCAGGCCCTCCAGCGCCCGGCCGTGCTCGGCGAGGCTCTCGGCGCCGGAGCAGAAGAGCACGCTCGCAAGCATCCGATCGCACAGCCTGCACTCCTCGCAGTCGCGCATGGCGGAGCAGCCTCCCCGCGCATGCAGCGCGCGCGTCAGCTTTCCCAGCCTGGCGTTGTCGATGTAGATGTCCGGGCGGGCGTAGCGCTCCGCGCCGCGCTCGCTCGCCAGGCGCGAGGTCATCGGGTGCCGGCTGAAGTCGACCGACGGCGTCGCCAGCAGGTCCATGAAGTTGCCGTCGTAGGAGAGGCTCGCGTACGCGTCCGCCATCCTCAGAACCGTGCTCAGCGGCAGCTGCCGCCCGGCGATCTTGAACAGCTCGATGCCGAAGCGCTGCTCATAGAAGGGCAGGTCCTCGGGGCGGATCCAGGGCGAGCGCAGAATCTCCACCGGCTCGTGAGCGCGCATCGCCGAGCACTTCAGCAGCGGGTAGTCGATGTAGCCGTGCTCGGGGCGCTCGCCGCGCGAGCCCTGCGTGCAGAGCGTGTTGTGATAGTTGCGATACGCACAGAAGCGCAGACAGCCGTTGTTGAGGAGAAGCGAGAGCTCCGCGGAGGCGGCACCCGCCAGCCGATCAAGCAGCGCAAAATCGCGGTTGCACTCCTCGCCGAGCTGCACGCGCTGGACGCCCAGCCGCTCGAAGGCGCGCAGCATCTGAGCCTGAGAGACCTCGTTTATGACCGAGACGCTCACCGGCAGGGCGGGGAAGCTCGTGCGCACCATCTCGATCAGGTACGGCACTGCGATCGTGACCATGTCCACGCCCGTATCGGCGATCTCCGCCACGTGATCGAGGATCCGTCGCCGTCCCGCCCGCGTGTACTCGGTGTGGTCGAGCACCGCCGCGTTCAGCAGGTAGTTGACGCGGATGCCCAGCCGGTGGGCGCGCTCGGTGAAACCGCGCACGTCCTGCACGGTGACCTCACCACCGTGCTCGCGCAGCCGGCCTGCCGGCCTGCCGCTGCCGATCACGGTGCGCGGAAGCGAGCCGTAGACCTCATGGATGCGCCCCGTGCGCTCCTGCAGCATCGCAAGGCCGTCAAGCAGCTCGTGCTCGAAGCGGCCGGGGACGCAGATCTTGATCATCCGTCCACCAGATACATCATCCCGTTGGCGTCGAATGACGCCAACGCCCACGTCTCAAACCAGCCATCCCGCATCCTGGCACTCAGACGCTCATCCTCCGCGGCGGCGCCCGCGTATCCCGCCATCAGCTGCGGAGCGCGGATCACCATCGAGGCGTGGTCGAGCAGCTCCCAGTTCGTGTCGAGCGGCTCACCGGTCTGTGGGTTGGCGGGCTGAACCTCCACGTTGGTGACCGGAATGCCGACCGACTCGTCCACATACCAGCTCGGATGCGAGGCGAGAATCGGGCCAGTCTCGGTCAGCCCGAACGTGGTGAGGATCGGCACGTCCAGCGCCTTGCGTGCCTTGCGGCGATCGCCCGCCGCGAACGGTCGCTCGGTGGAGAGAATCAAGCCGTCCAGGTTGCGCTTGATGCTGTCCGCGAGCCGGCGCGGGCGCCCCCGTGTCAACTCGCGCAGCATCTCGAAAGGCGCGAGCGCATAGGCCGCGGCGTGCTCATCGACGGCGTGCGCGATCGCGTCGGTCGCGCCCTGGGGATCGCCGCAGAGGATCGCGGTCGCCCCCGCGTACAGCGGCACGAGGGCGCCATAGAGGCCCTCCCAGCTCCACAGCGGCATCGCCGACAGCCACGCCCGCGGCTCCTGGAGGCCGAGAAACGCCCCCAGTGAAAGTGCCCCGCTCAGCAGCGAGTAGTGCGAGTGGCCGGCGAGGATGCCCTCCGCACTCAGCAGCTCCAGGGCCGGCTCGTGCACATCTGCGACCTTCGAGCCGGCGGCGGCGCCGCAGGGGTCCTCGCCGCCCGGCGCCAGCAGGACCGCGCGCCGGCGTGCGGTGAGCGCGCCCACCAGCTCGAGCAGCCCCTCCACGCCGAGGGGACCGCAGAGCACGAGGCGCTCCGTCTCCGGGCGCTCGCCGAGCTGCTTCGCGATCGCCTGCGCGCGCGACCAGAGCTCGGCGTAGGTGAGGCTCCTCTCCTCGTCGACGACCGCCACCACGTCCGGCCGCCGGCGCGCCCAGCGCTCGGCGATCAGCCTCTCGCAGAAGAACGGCGGCACGCCGAGCAGGCGCGGGATCTCATCCGGCCAGTACCACGACGGGTTGATGGCTATCGTCTTGCCCATCGGGCACCTCCAGGCCCCTGCCGCGGGAGCGAGGTGCTCATCCGCGCCTTGAAGCGGCGCGGCAGCGGTCCGCCGAAGCGCACCTCGACCGGGATGCCGAGGCCTGCCCGCAGATGCTCAGCGGCGATCTCGGCGAGCTGCTCGGCGCAGGCGCTCCCGTCGAGGCGCACCTGGAGGCGCTCCATCTCATCACCGTCGCGCACGAGCACAATCGGCACACCGACCAGCTCCGGGATCTCATCGAGCACCGCGCGCGCGTCGTAGGGCGCGAGCAGGCGGCCCCTCACCCGCACGCAGTCGGCGAGGCGGCCGTAGAGCTCGATTCGCGGATGGGTGCGTCCGCACTGGCACGGCCCGTCGAGCAGCTCGCCGAGGTCCTCGGTGTCGAAGCGAACGTAGAGCGAACGCTCCGCGGTCAGGTTGCTCACCACCACCGTCCCTCGGCATCCCGGAGGCAGCGGCTGCCTCGTCCTCACGTCGAGCACTTCGACGTGGTGGTGGTCGCTCCAGACGTGGTGCCCCGCGTGCGCCGGGCATTCCGCCCCGCCCCACAGTCCATCGCTGCCGCCGCCCCGCTCGAACAGATCCTCCAGCCCGAGCAGCTCGATCAGCCGACGGCGCTGGCCCGGACTCACCGGTTCGCCCGCGACCATTGCGAAGCGCACCGGCTCGAACAGCGCAGCGGGCTCGATGCCCCTGGCGAGCGCCCGCTCGAGGATCGCGTGCAGCATCGTCGTGACGCTCAGCACGTACTCCGGTCGGGCGCAGGCGAGCAGCTCGATCGCATGGTCACAGAACCGCGGGAGGAAGGTGCCCCAGGGGCAGATCACCCGCGCACCGATCGCCTGGAGCGCGGCGCCGTCCAGCATGGAGAGGTGGTGCCAGGCCGGGTACTGGCAGGCGACGCGCATCCCGGGGCGCATGCCGTCCATCCACAGCTCCCGCTGCACTTCGCGCGCGGAGCCATCCTCCAGCTCGAAGCGGCCGAGCTGCGCGAAGGTTGGCCAGCCGAGCGTGCCGGACGTGAGCACGACCGCCGCCGGCGGGCCCGTGAGCGCCTCGATACCCGTCTCCCAGGTGCCGCGGCGCCGGAGCTCCGCGATCAGATCGGCCTTTGTGAACGTGGGCACCGCGGCGGCGAAGTCGGCGAAGCTGCCGATCGCAGCGGGCTCCACGTGGGCGAGGCGCTCGCGGTAGAAGGGCAGGCCGCGCGCGCGTGCGAGCGTATCCCGCAGCCGCGCGAGCGCGGCCGAGCGCAGCTGCTCGGCGGGCATCGTCTCGATCTCCTCTTCGAGGAAGCCGTGTGTTGAGAGGATCGCCTTCGTGGGCGTCACGGCACCACCGCTCGGGCGCGAACCTGCGCCACCGCTCAGGGGCGGGCCTTCGCCCCTGCTCGCAGGCGAACCTGCGCCACCGCTCAGGGGCGGGCCTTCGCCCCTGCTCGCAGGCGAACCTGCGCCGCCGCTCGGACGCGGGCCTTCAGCGCAAGCGCTGCCCGCAAGCGTCGTCGCACCCATCAGACGACCTCCCATCCCCGAAGCTGCCCGGCGCGTGAAGGGCGCTCGCACACCACGAAGACCCCGCCGGGCCAGCAGCGCTGCCAGCCGGCGCGCTCGCCGGCCGCGGGGGCGTCCTCCCCGCAGCAGACGACCAGCCGCGCGCGGCGATCCTCCTCGGCGATCGCGGTCGGCCCGCCGATCAGCAGTCCCGCAAGCTCCGCGCGCAGGAACAGGAAGCCGGGCGCGAAGAGCCTCAGCACGTGCGCAAGCCGGCCGACGTTGTCGGGCAGGCCGTCCACGCACAGCGCCAGCGCGTCGCACCTCTCCGCCGCGCCGCTGTCGAGGTACGGCGTGAACGCGGCCGAGGCGAGATACACGATGGGGCTCGAGCCGTAGTCGTAGATGAGGACACGATCCCCCGCCGCGACGCCGAGCGAGCGCCAGAGCTCCGCGAGCGTACGCGCGGCGCTGGCGAGCTCCTCCCGGGACAGCTCCAGGAAGCCGGCGCCGGGGGTCTCGAGCTGGACCGCAAGCACGCTCATCTCAGATGAGCCCTCCGGAGCCGAGCGAGACGCCGAGCACGGCGATCACCACGGCGATCGCGAGGTCGGCGCGCATCACGATCGTCATCATGCGCGCCGCGCTCACCATCCTCTGCTGCCGGCGCTCTCGCTCTGAGCTCGTGAGCGTCGGGTCGATCTTGCCGATCAGCACCGGCCTCAGCGCGAACGTCATCAGAAGCCCGAGCGCAGCGAGCACGCACCAGAGCCCGAACATCGTGAAGATCGTCCGCCCGTAGGCCGAGGAGGCGACCCGTGTGGTGAGGAAGAAGGTGCCGGGGAACGCGAGCAGGTTCATGTAGCCGAGCCGCAGGACGCCCGTGATCAGCAGCAGCAGCAGCGCGCTCCAGTTGATCAGCATGTGGCGCTCGCCGGCCCTGCGCCTGACCACCGCGCCCTGCGCGGGCGCCACGGCGCTCGCGGCCGGCTCCAGCACGAACTCGGAGTAGACGAGGGTGCCCACGTAGACCGCGAACGAGAGGTCGTGCACAGCCTGGTAGAGAACTTCGAGGTTGAGGTTCACGGCCGCCTGCCGCTCCTGTGCCCGCGCTCGCGCAGCTCGCCGGGGCGACCCGGCGCCAGAGCGCCTCTCACGCCTGCGTCCCGCCCGCACAGGGGTCGTCCTCGCCGGGGTGCCAGGCCGGGAAGTGGTCGAGGATCTGGGGGCTGAGCGCATCGGGCTCCCCGTCCGGCCCGGGCACGTGGAAGCGACGGTAGAAGCCCGGGTCGACGTGATGGACCTGGATCGAGACGTGCGCGTGAACCGGATTGGTGAACGCCGGCGCGCACCCGTAGGTGTCGACCACGTACTGCACCGTCTCGGTGACCGCCGTCTGCACCCACTCCGCTGAGATGTGGGTGCGGGGGTGCTCGAGAATCTCCTCCATCACGTCGGCCTTCAGCGGGCCGCCGTGCTCGCGTGCGTAGTTGCCGTGCACCGACAGCGGGCCGCCGTCGCGGTACCGCAGCTCCTTGACGTGGCGGACGGCGTCCGCGGCCGTCGGGAAGCGCTCGGAGGGGACGACCAGCGCCTCCTTGACACCCGGCAGCCCGTCAGAGGTCATCACCGCCATCGGGTTGCGCGCGGCGTCGCGGGTGAGGTAGCGAAAGCCGAGACCGGTTGCGATCTCCGGGAAGCCGCCGAGCACGAGATCGGTCGAATACGCGCCGAGCCTCCAGGCGCCGAGCCCGAGCGCCTCGCAGGCCAGGCGCACATTCTCGATCAGGCAGCCAGCCTGGGCGGCGTGCTGGCAGGCGACCATCTCGTCGAATGCGGGGATCGGCCAGCCGGTCTCCAGGAAGCCCGGCTTCACCCAGATCTCGCAGCCGGCTGGCGAGAAGTCCTCCGGCTTCGCGAGAAACGTCCCCCACCACTCGTAGCAGGAGAAGAGGAGGTTGACCCAATCGAGCCCGACGTCGGAGACCGGGATCAGCCAGGTCGAGCCCGGCCGGTTGACGTTGTACTGGGAGGGGCTCATCATGTCGACCGCGCGGGTTTCCTCAGGCGCCGCGTGCCAGCCGATGTCGGGGCGTCGATCGCTGATGCGCTGCAGGCCCGAGCGGTACCAGGCGAGCACCTTCCCGTAGTCCTCGCTCCCGCGGATCTCGATCGGCGCCGAGCGGGCCTCGCCGGGACGGTAGATGTGGGTGCCCGCGTCGTTTATGACAAAGAGATCGAGGCAGGCGTTGCCGTCCGCGGCCGGGATCGTGCGGCCCGCCCAGCTCATCATGCTGGACAGATTGCCGTGCACGGGTATGTCGGCAGATGTGATCCCGTTCGGCCCGCACGCCGCCCACAGAACGAGCGCCTCCTCCAGCTCGGAGAGCGCCCGCGGATGGTGCGGCGAGGCGTAGGCGAGCGGCCCGCGCGGCTGCTTGACGGTCCTCCCGCTCGACCAGCTGAGCGTCTCGGCCTCGCCGGTCTCGCAGCGATATCCGAGCCCCACCCGGCGCGTGCGCAGACGTGAGAGCAGCGCGAAGAGCGGCGGCGTCTGCTCGAACGCCCGCGCGAGGCCGGCACGCTCATCCTCGGTTGTGACAGCGCCCGCGTCCGCCACGCTCTGCTCGCTCATACGTGCTCCTTTTCTCCGTTTGCGTAGACAGCTTCCAGCGGGTGAGCGCCGAGCGCCGAGCGCGCGCCTGGTGCTCGCGAGCGCTCGTCGTCGGAGCGCTGCACCTCGACGAAGACGGCGCGGTCCGATGGCACCGGCTGCCAGTTGAACGGCAGGTATCGCAGGTGCCCGTAGCGCCCGACGAGATGGAGCCACTTGACCATGCCCGGCTCGACATCGTTGGAGGAGCGCCAGCCGGCGAACATGTACGGCTCCCAACCGTTGTAGAGGATGAGCTGTCCCGGGCGCACGGCGCCGGAGACCTTCGCGTGCACCTGGTAGGAGCCGCAATCGTTTGCGACACGGACCGTGTCGCCGTCGCGGATGCCACGTGGCGCGGCGTCACGCGGGCTGATCACGCAGCTCGGCCGGCCGCGGTGAGTCTGCAGCAGCACGCGGTTCGACATGTCGACGGAGTGAATCGAGGCGCGGTTGTGCCCGGATGTGAGCAGCAGCGGATACTCGCCCCCCATCGCCGGCGGCTCCTTGTGACGGGGCAGCGCCTCGTCCGCCTCCAGGAACCACGGATGGTCGATGTAGAACTGCGCGCGGCGGGTCAGCGTCGGATATGGCACGCCGCGCTGCACGTGCCATTCGAACGCGGTCAGCGTCCTGTCGGGCGCCACGTCGGCGGCGACGGACAGGCCCATCGCGAACACTCCCATCCCGGTGAAACGGACCGAGCCCTGCTCTCGCAGCGTGGCGACGCTCGTGCCGGGAGGCATGGTCCCGGTCACGGCGGAGTCGCGCACCCACTCGTCGATCACGCTCTCCTCGTCGCAGAACGCACCGTCAGCGGTGAAGCGCTGTCCGAGATCGTCCAGGCGGCGCAGCTGGCGGCGGGCATCGCGGAACTCTGTGATGCCCCTCTCCCCTGCCCGCTGCGCCACCTTCTCGGAGAGAGCGCGGAAGATCTCCCACTCCGTCCGCGCCTCTCCCTGCGGGGCCACGCAGCGATCGGAGAAGCCGAGCCTCATCGAATGGGTGAGCGGGTACTGCACGTTCGGCCGCTCCAGCTGGCAGGCGGCGGGCAGCACGATGTCCGCCTGGCTGCCGGTGCTCGTCATCCGCCAATCCACCGAGACGATCAGGCGCAGCTTCGGCCAGAGCTTCTCGAGCAGCTGCCTGCGCGCCCCGCGCGTGCGGCGCAACGTGTTCGCGGCGACGCCGAACAGCACGCGCGGCTCGCTCTCCGGGCCGGGACGCGCCACGCCCGCCCACCACCCCTTCTCGGTGGCCTCCGCGAAATAGTCGTCGAACGGCCGTGGCATCTCCGGGTCGTTCCACTCCCGGTTGTTCCAGACCTCGCGATAGCCGCAGTGGTGATACCAGAAGAACACAGGCGGCGCGGCCGTGCCCTGCGCCGTGGCGCTCTGCAGCAGCTGCATGCCGGCCATCTCATCGGTGAGGCCAGGGTCCTTCTCCCGCAGCGCGCTGGTGGCGCCCGCTATGCCCGCCACGATCTGCTCGGTCTGCGCCAGCCCGGGCTTGGACTTCACGTTGAACAGGAAGTAGCCGTCCAGCCCGGCGACGCACAACCCCTGGATCCCCCGCCCGCGGCGGCCCCAGTTGCCGGTGAGGGCGAGCAGCAGCACCATCGAGCGCTCCATCAGATCGCCGTGGTAGTACTTCGGCGTGTTGTATCCGGAGAGGATCTTGGTGGGCAGTCGCGCGGCCTTGCGCGCCAGCTCCCGGATCAGCTCGGGGTGCACACCGCAGACCCGGCTCGCCAGCTCGGGCGTGTACTCGCTCGCAAGCCGCTCCCGCAGCAGCGCGATCACGGGGCTCACCTTCACCGTCTCCGACTCGCCGCCCACGCTCAGCTGCACCTCGAAGCTGCCGGTGAGCGCCGGCTGCAGAGAGCCGAGCGCGAGGCTCTCCCGCGGCGCGCGCGTCAACCCGTCCTTCTCATCCCACATGTAGAAGTCATCCGCCGCGCCACCGTCTCCGAGCGCCCGGGCGGTGAGAAAGCGCCCGTCGTCTGAGCGGACGAGAAGCGGCAGGTCGGTCTGCTCGCGGACGAACTTCGCGTCGAGCAGCCCCTCCTCCAGGATCACCTGGCACATCGCGAGCGCCAGTGCGGCATCGCTGCCTGGACGGACCGCCACGAACGTGTCGGAGCCCACGGCGGAGGAGTTGTAGTCGGGCGCGACGCAGATCACCTCCGCGCCGTGGTAGCGGGCCTCGCTGACGTAGTGGTGGTAGGGGATCGAGGTGGTGGCCGGGTTGGAGTGCCAGAGGAAGATCAGCTTCGAGTGGAAGGTGTCGTCGACCGATGAGGCGCCGCTGAACTTCCCGAAGGTCATGTACTGGCCAACCAGGAAGTCGTTGATCAGGCCATTCCCGTCGAGCGTGACCGCGCCGATCATCGAGGCAAAGCGCAGGTACGGCGCCCAGCACATCAGCCCGCCCTCGGTCGTCTCCTCGAAGACGATCGACTCACACCCCTCCTCATCGATCGTGTCGATGATCGCGTCCGCGATCTCTCGGAGCGCCTCATCCCAGCTCACGCGCCTGAAGCGCCCGGAGCCGCGCTCCCCGACGCGCCGCAGGGGATGGGTTATGCGGTCGGGAGCGTAGAGCTTCTCGCTGAAGGCCGCCCCCTTCTGGCAGGACATCGGGTTCATGTCCGGCACTCCCGGCTCCACCTGCGCCAGGTTTCCGGCGGGCTCCTCGTAGACGACCCGGCCGCCGGCCGTGAAGACCCGGTAGGGGCAGGCCGCCAGGCAGTTCGTGCAGTGCGTCCCCCAGTGGACGGCGTCGAAGGCGAGCCGCCCCCGGTAACGGTCCATGCTCGGCGGCGCGGGCACGTCTCCCCGCTACGCCGCGGCCGCAGCCTCTGCGCCCAGGTGCTCCCGGTCGGCTGCGAGCATGCGGCCCGCCAGGCCCACCAGCCCGGCGAAGAAGGGGGGTGCGTCCAGCCCGTCGAGTCGCTGCGCCATCAGCGGCACCCAGCGCCCCGGCTGGCGGTCCAGGAAGTCGATCTGCGCCTGCCGGTAGGGCGCCGCCAGCGTGCTCATCGGCGCCGCCGCCTCGCGGAAGGTGAGGTAGTGCAGGAACTCCAGCTCGGTGGAGAGGTGATCGGGCGGGATGCGCCTCTCCGGGGAGGTCTTCAGGCCGAAGTAGTTGTAGAAGCGCATCACCTCCTCCATCACCTTCATGCGCTCACCGCCCCACACTCCTCCGTAGAGCGGGCACGGCGGAGCGCCCGCGCCGACGTCGAAGAGTCGCAGGAACTCCGCCTGGTAGTCCTCGTCGCGGAAGCGCTCCGGAAGCGGGGGCAGCGTGAGGTCGAGCTCGTAGGGCAGCTCCTGCGCAGCCTCCGCGAGGGCGCCCGAGACCTCTCCGGAGGCGATGCGCTCGCACTGGCCCTCCGGGCCGGCGAAGACCGAGGCAAGGATCGCGTAGCACTTGCTGCGCGCGACGTTCGGGCCGCCCTCAGGCTCCGCGACGCCCTCCACGCCCGCGTCTTTGATGTCGAGCCCGACGAGGGAGAAGCCGAACATCAGGCCTCCTCGGTGGCGCCATCGGCCGCTGCGGCGCCGGCAAGCGTGGCCGGGTCCTTGGTGAACGGCCCGAAGAGCGAGCTCCACTTGTAGGCGATCAGCGTGTCGAGCATCTCCGAGCTTGCGCCGGCGCGGACCTTCTCGATCTCGCCGCGGAGCCTGCCAAGCGCACCGCCGACCAGCGGGCCGAAGAGCCTTTCCAGGTACTCGATCGGTATGCGCGGCGTCTGCGTGTCCAGCGAGCCGTCCGGATTGAGCCTGTGCGGCGCCAGCGGCGGCACGTAGAAGACGTTCGGCGAGGTGCCGTACTCGGGGTGCAGCGGCAGCGCCACCTTCCACTCGTAGACCAGCTTGTGGATCGGTCCCTCCACATCATCGAGGAACCCGGTGAACACCAGGCGCCCCGGGCACTGCCGCGCGCAGGCGGGCGCGACCCCCTGCTCGATCCGCGGCAGGCAGAAGATGCAGTGCTGGGAGACCTGGTTCACGTGGTTCCAGTAGATCTTCTTGTAGGGGCACGCCTCCATGCAGAAGCGGAAGCCCCGGCAGCGCCCCTCCTCGCGCACCACGATGCCGTCCTCAGCCCGCTTGTGCATCGCGCCGGCCGGACACGCCTCCGCGCAGACCGGGTTCGTGCAGTGGTTGCAGATGCGCGGCAGATAGAAGTAGTAGGAGTTCGGGTAATCGCCCGCTCCCTGGTCCTCGTCCCAGTTCGGCCCCCAGTCGTCCGCGCCTGAGCTGGGCCGCAGGCCCTCGCGCCCGCCGCCGCCGTAGAAGAGCTTCTGGAAGTCGAAATCCCAGCCGCCGCCGAACTCCTCCCGCGTCGGGAGGTGCCCCGGGACGGGAATGCTGCCACGCTCGCCACCGCCCATCTGCTCCCAGTCGCGCGGCGTGCCGCGTCCGGGCTGGGTGTTGACGGTGCACCACCACTGGTGCTCCATTCCCTCCTCGCGCGTCCAGAGCACTTTGCAGGCCACCGAGCATGTCTGGCAGCCGATGCACTTGTTCAGATCGAAGACCATCGCCAGCTGGTGCGCCAGCTTCGGCACCGACCGCCTGCTCGCGGCGCTCACCGGGCTCGGGCTCTCGCTCATCTGCTTCTCCCTTCCCGCCATCAGGCATCCAGCTCGAGGTCGATCCAGGCGGTGCAGGCCGCCATCAGGCCTGCCCGCTCCTGGTTGGCGCCACACCAGGCGGCGAAGCCGACTCTGCCCGTGCCGCCCGGGTGGAAGGAGGGCTCCTCGTCGCCGCCGCCAAGCGGCCGCGAGAAGAGGACGCTCCAGCGCTCTCCGGCGCCGGCCGAGCGCGCGCGCAGCTCGCTGCGTTCGCCGACGGGCTGCTCGGTGGCTATGCCGCGCGCGATCAGGCTCTGCACCGTGTCCGGTACGCCGGCCGTCCAGCGCCACATGTTGATGGCGGCGTCATCGGCGCCCATCGTCTCGATCGGCGCATCGCCACCGCTCGGGAAGAGGACCGCCACGGCGTCCGGGAAGGCGTCAGGTCCGCTGAAGGGGTGCTCCCCGTAGGGATTGCGCTCTCCCGCCGCGATCTGCCTGGTGGGGCTCACCCACTCCACCAGCAGATGCAGCCGCTGACCGTCGTGGGCCGCCCGGGCGCTCAGCTCTCGCACCATTCCGTACGGACGCTGCGCCCACGCGGTGCGGATGTAGCGCGTCGGCTGCAGCGCGATCGGCACAGGGTGCAGCGCGACGTTCACCGCGGGGAGGCGCTGCCACCTCTTCGCGCGCGGATCCTCCACCTCACCCTCGACCCTCGCGGCGCAGATGCGCTTCGCCTGTGGGCTCGCACCGGCCCGCCGCCCTGTCGGCTGCCCGCCCGTCGCCGCCCGCTGCTCGCCCGTGGCGGTCGGCTGCCCGCCCGTCGATGCCCGCTGCTCAGCCGTGGCGGTCGGCTGCTCGCTCATGCAGTGCCGCCTTTCGCACCGATCGTCGGCTCGGGGATCCGGAACCACCTCTGCACCGAGAGCGCCTTGGCCACGTCGCCCTCGATCTTCAGCTCGCCGGAGAGGTACAGCGCCGCGCCGTGGATGTTGCCGCTCGCCAGCCGCAGAAAGCTGATGGCGGGCAGCTCGAAGGTGACCGTGGGAGTGACCGCCTCGCCGCCGCGCCTGGAGACGCAGGCGCCGTCCCGGACGATCACCTGGTAGTGGTCGTGGCCGCCGTCGGGACGGCCGCCGAGCCTCCAGTTCATGATGGTCTCGCCGCCGGGTGCCTGCTCGGAGTCGAAGTGCTCCTCCATGCGCCTGAAGACCTCGTCGAGGATCTTCTCGCGGGCGCTCGCCAGCGCCTGCTCCAGCTGCGTATCGCTGGCCGTGCGGATCATGTTTGCGAAGACGACCGGGTCGACCGCGGTCGCGTCGACCGAGTCGATGAGGACAGCGGAGACGTCCACTCCCGAGACGTCTCCCGTGCGCAGGTCGAGGTCTCCGCCCCGCGGGCGGTCCGGATCGCTCATCGCCCCTCCTGCGCCAACTTGCTCACATCCACATAGACGCCGCGGTCGAACGGCACCGGCTGCCACTGGGTGGGCCAGAAGCGCAGGTGACCGTAGCCGGCGGCGAAGTGCAGCCACTTCACCATGCCCGGCTCGACCTCGTTGCCGCCCTTGCCGCCCGTGTGCATGAACGGCTCCCAGCCGTTGTAGAAGATGATCTGGCCCGGGCGCACCGAGGAGGAGATCTTCACCGGCGTGAGGTAGGAGCCGAAGTCGTTGAACACCCGCACCTCCTCGTCGTCGCTCAGGCCGCGCGCCTCCGCGTCTGAGGGGCTCAGGAAGCAGAACGGGTGGCCGCGGTGCGTCTGCAGCAGCACGGGGTTGGTCATGTTCATCGCGTGGATCGAGTGGCGGATGTGACCGGAGGTGAGATGCAGCGGGTAATCGCCGCCCATCTTCGGCGGCTCCTTGTGGCAGGGCAGCGCCTCACCCGCCTCCAGGAACCAGGGGTGGTCGATGTAGAACTGGGCGCGGCGCGTCAGGGTCGGGTACGGCTGAGACTGCTCTGTGTGGTTGCGGAACGGCACGTGCAGCTCTTTCTCGGAGACAGGCGAAGCCTGGGCGCGACCCATCGCGGACATCCCCCACTCGATGAAGCGCACGGTGCCCTTCTCCCGCATCCTCTCGAGGTCTGTCCCGGGCGGCAACGTGCCGGAGACGACGGTGTCGCGCAGGATGTCGTCGTACAGCGTCTCTTCGTCTCGCAGCGATCCGCCGAGCGTGAACTGCGCGCCGAGCTCGTCCAGGCGCCGCGTCTGCCCCTTCCAGTCGCGGTACTCGAGAAAGCCGCGCTTGATCGCCCGTTCGGAGACGCGCTCGGCCAGCAGCGTGAAGATCTCCCACTCCGGCTTCGCCTCCCCGGCCGGTTCGGCCGCCCGATCGGAGAACGTCGCGTTCATCAGGTGCGGCGTGGGGATGTGAAATCCGAGCTTCTCGTAGTGGTTGGCCGCCGGAAGCACGATGTCGGAGA
>JAJYUP010000036.1 GCA_021792455.1 Actinomycetes bacterium
GTGTGCGACTATCTGCTCTGCCGCTTTTGTGCTCTCTGTACAAAGATCTGGAGGTCAGCTGTTGACGGGACGTCATCTGCCCGCCGAGCCCGATGAGCCGCAGCGCGGTGCGAGCCCCAGTCCCGCGCGCCCCAGTCCCGCGAGCTCCAGTCCCGCGAGCCCCAGTCCCGCGCGCGCCAGGGACACGAATCACCTCGACGACGCCGCGCCGACACAGGACCCGCTTCAGCGCCCTTGGGCGCGCCTGGAGAGGCGTCTCGCCTCCGCGCTCGCGCCGTCGCTGCCCAGCCTTGCTGACGAGGTCATCGCGGAGATCGGCCGCGCGATACCGGAGTACAGGCGGCCGCTCCAGGGAGCGTTCGGCGAGGGGCTGCGGACGGGTGTGCAGCGGACGCTCCAACAGTTCATCGAGCTCGTCGGCAGATCCCGGCAGCTGCCGCCGGCGAGCATTCGCGTCTACCGTGAGCTCGGTCGCGGCGAGCTGAGCGCTGGCCGTCGGCTCGACGCGCTCCAGGCTGCCTACCGGCTTGGGGCTCGCGTCGCCTGGAGGCGCCTGTCCAGCGTCGCCCGCGAGCATGGCGCAGATGCCAGTGCGATCTCGCTGCTCGCGGAGTCGCTGTTCGCCTACATCGACGAGGTCGCTGCCATCTCCGTCGAGGGCTATGCAGAAGCGCAGGCGGATGTCGTAGGTGAGCTCGAGCGGCGGAGGCGCCGGGCGATGCGCCTGCTGCTCCAGCAGGGAGAGCGCTCCGTCGACCCTCTCACCGTTCAGACCGCGCTCCAAGAGGCGGGGTGGTCGCTGCCTCCGTCCGCCGCCGCGCTCGTCTGCGATCTGCCTGACGTCGCGCGACTGACGACCTCGCTTGGCCCAGGCTCCATCGGTGCTCGCCTCGATGAGCTCACCTGCCTGCTCGTTGACCTGCGCACGCATCGGATGGGCGAGAGGCAGGTGGCGGAGGCGCTTCTCAGGGCGGCGCGGGACCGTTGGTCTGCAGCACTTGGCCCAACAGTGCCCGCGCGGGAGGTCTCTTCGAGCTTCGCGATCGCAAGGCAGGCGTTCGAGCTGCAGCGAGCCGGTCTGCTGCCAGGCGGGTTTCTGCGAGTCGAGGACCATCTGCTCGCGCTGCTGCTCCACCGGGAGGCGGCTCTCATCGGGCGGCTCGCCAGAGCGCGGTTTCAGATCCTCGACGCGATGCCGGACGCAAAGCGCGAGCGGCTCGAGCGCACACTGCTCTCCTGGCTTCGTCACCGTGGCAGCATCGCTGCGGTCGCCGATGAGCTCCACGTCCACCGCCAGACCGTCCGCTACAGGCTCGCGCGCCTCAGGGAGCTCTTTCGGAGCGCGCTCGAGGACCCTGAGGCGCGTCTCGAGATCGAGCTCGCGCTCAGAGCGAGGTCGGTCTCGCGCCAGGCCACTGGAAACCTCACGAGAAATCTGCCATACTCTCACTCAGATTTGTGAAGCGACCATATCGTAAGACTGCTGCGAGGCTCGCATCTCAGCGCTCGTCGGACCGTCGAAGCCCGATCCGAGCGTTCGATCACCGCCTCGCAGCAGATCAGAATCAGATACCGACCACAACAGAGAATCAGACACCGACCACAAGGAGTCCGAAAGGATCATGGCCAAGACGATAGGCATCGACCTCGGCACGACGAACTCGTGCATGGCCGTGCTCGAGGGTGGGGAGCCGACGGTCATCGAGAACGCGGAGGGCGGACGGACGACCCCATCCGTCGTCGCATTCACCGCCTCAGGTGAGCGACTCGTCGGGACCGTCGCGAAGCGGCAGGCGGTCACGAACCCCCAGAACACGATCTTCTCCATCAAGCGATTCATGGGCCGCAAGGAGGCGGAGGTTCGGGAGGAGGAGGCGATCGTTCCGTACAAGGTCGTCGCGGGTCCGAACGGCGACGCGCGCGTCGAAGCCGGTGGACAGCAGCATTCGCCCCCTGAGATCTCCGCGATGATCCTTCAGAAGCTCAAGGCTGACGCGGAAGCCTACCTTGGGGAGTCCGTCGACTCTGCGGTCATCACGGTGCCCGCATACTTCAACGACGATCAGCGCCAGGCGACCAAGGACGCCGGCAGGATCGCCGGCCTCGACGTCAAGCGGATCATCAACGAGCCCACAGCCGCCTCTCTTGCGTATGGGCTCGACAAGGAGCACGACCAGACGATTCTCGTCTTCGATCTCGGCGGCGGCACCTTCGACGTGTCCGTGCTCGAGATCGGCGACGGCGTCTTTGAGGTCAAGTCGACCGCTGGTGACAACCACCTCGGGGGCGACAACTTCGACAAGGCGATCGTCGACTGGCTCGTCGCCGACTTCAAGCGGGACAAGGGGATCGATCTCTCTGCCGACCCCATGGCGCTGCAGCGCCTCTATGAGGCCGCTGAGAAGGCGAAGATCGAGCTCTCGACCACGCAGGAGACTCAGATGAACCTGCCGTTCATCACGGCCGATGCCTCTGGTCCGAAGCACCTCGACACGCGCCTGACGAGGGCGAAGCTCACCGAACTCACGAGCGACCTGCTCGACCGTGTCGTCGCACCTGTCCGCCAGGCGCTCGACGACGCGAAGGACAAGGGTGCCAGCAACATCGACCACGTCGTGCTCGTCGGCGGCATGACGAGGATGCCGGCGGTGCAGGAAAAGGTGAAGGAGCTCACGGGCAAGGAGCCGCACAGGGGCGTCAACCCCGACGAGGTCGTCGCGGTCGGCGCAGCGATTCAGGCGGGTGTGCTCGCTGGTGAGGTCAAGGACGTCCTGCTGCTCGACGTCACTCCGCTCACCCTTGGGATCGAGACGAAGGGTGGCGTCATGACAAAGCTCATCGAGCGCAACACGACGATCCCCACGCGCAAGTCGGAGGTGTTCTCGACTGCGGAGGACAACCAGCCATCCGTCGAGATCCACGTGCTGCAGGGTGAGCGGGAGATGGCGGCGTACAACAAGTCGCTCGGGAAGTTCCAGCTCACGGGCATTCCGCCGGCGCCGCGGGGCATCCCGCAGATCGAGGTCGCGTTCGACATCGACGCGAACGGGATCCTCAACGTCTCCGCCAAGGACCTCGGCACCGGCAAGGAGCAGAGGATCGAGATCAAGGCGGGGTCCGGCCTCTCTGATGAGGAAATCAAGCGGATGGTCTCCGACGCCGAGAGTCACGCTGAGGAGGACCGCAAGGCGAGGGAGCTCGCTGAGGCGCGGAACAACGCGGAGAACGCCGCCTACCAGGCCGAGCGCCAGCTGAAGGACCTCGGCGACCAGGTGGACGCTGAGAACAGGCAGCGGATCGAAGCGGCGATCAAGGATGTGCGGGAGTCGCTCACCGCCCAGGATCCCCAGCAGATTCGCGCCAAGGCCGACGCGCTCCAGTCCGCGTTCCACGCCGTCTCGGAGGTGATGTACCAGCGAGCGCAGGAGCAGGCGGCCGCTGCGGGCGCAGGCACCTCGACCGACGGCGCCTCAGGGTCCGCTGAGGAGGAGGACGTGATAGACGCAGAGGTCGTCGAAGACCCGAAGGGCTGATCCGTCGTGGCTGCCATGGACCAACACGCAGACACCGTCAACCTCGGCACCGCGGGCTCTGATGAGGCGGGTGCGCCAGCGGAGCGGTCGGCCGCTGGCGCACCTGCGCAGGCTGCTCCGGTCGCGCACGACTCCGCGGAGGCGCAGGGATCCGCAGATGCGCAGGACTCCGCGGAGGTGCAGGGATCCGCGGAGGTGGGGGATTGCACAGAGGCGCAGGACCCTCTCGAGGTGGAGGACTCTGTGGAAGTGCAGGCTCCATCTGAGGAGCCGGAGCCTCTCGTTGCACAGGGCTCATCATTCGAGCCCCGGCCCCAGGAGGGTGGCCAGGACGCCTTGGAGGTCGACGTTCAGGAGCTCATCGCGGCGGCTGCGAAGAAGGACGAGTACCTCGCTCTTGCTCAACGTACGCAGGCGGACTTCGAGAACTACCGCAAGCGCGCCCTGAAGGAGGCCGCAAGCGCCCAGAAGCGCGGCGTCGCCAAGCTCGCCCAGGCGCTGCTTCCTGCGCTCGACAACCTCGACAGGGCGATCGAAGCGGCGCAGGAGGGCGATCCTCTGCTCGAAGGCGTCAAGCTCGTCCGCACGGAGCTGCATGAAGCACTCACGAGGGTTGGCGTCGAGTCCTTCTCCCCGCAGGGAGAGAGGTTCGACCCATCGGAGCACGAGGCGGTCGCGCAGCGGCAGGTCGACGGTGCTGAAAGCGGCGAGGTCGTCGAGGTCTATCAGGCGGGCTACAGGATGGGAGAGGAGATCATCAGGCCTGCGAGGGTGCTCGTCGCCGCTTAGGAGCGTCAGATGGCTGCGCACGAGGACTACTACACGACGCTTGGGGTGAGCAGGAACGCCTCCGCTGAGGAGATCAAGAAGGCGTACCGCAAGCTCGCGCGCAAGCACCACCCTGACCGCAACCCAGGCGACAAGCAGGCTGAAGCGCGCTTCAAGGAGATATCCCAGGCCTATGACGTGCTCTCTGATCCTGAGAAGCGCAGGCAGTACGACGCGGGCCCGTCTCCCTTTGCCGCCGGCGCTGGACGCGGTGCTCGAGGGACCGGTGGCTTCGCCGGCTTCGACTTCGACGCCTCCGGGATGGGCGACATCCTCTCAAACCTCTTTGGCGGCGGGGCGAGCAGGGGCCGGACCACTGCGGGCAGGCAGCGCGCCGAACGGGGGCGTGATCTCGAAACGCAGATCCAGATCAGCTTTCAGCAGGCGATGTCGGGGGCCCAGGTCTCGCTGTCGGTGCCGATGCAGGGGACCTGCCCCACCTGCCATGGCACAGGCGCAAAGCCTGGGACGGCGCCGAAGATCTGCCCGCGGTGTGAAGGCAGGGGCGTCGAGAGCCACGGCCAGGGCATGTTCTCGATCTCCCAGCCGTGCTCGCTCTGCGGCGGGTCGGGCACGATCATCGAGCAGCCGTGTGAGACCTGCAAGGGCGCAGGCGTTGTGAAGACCGTCAAGCACTACAGAGCCAACATCCCCGCCGGCGTGAAGGACGGCGGGAAGATCAGGTTGCCTGGCAAGGGCGAGCCGGGGCGTGGCGGCGGGCCGCCTGGCGACCTGTACGTGCTCACGCACGTGACGCCGTCGCCGATCTTCAAGCGCAAGGGGGACAACCTCGAGGTCGAGGTGCCGCTCACGATTCCGGAGGCGCTGCGGGGGGCGCAGGTGCAGGTGCCCACGCTCACTGGTCGCAAGACACTCAGAGTGCCCGCGGGCACGAAGCCCGGCACTGTGCAGAGGCTTCGCGGCGAGGGTCCGCCGAAGCCGGGCACCGCGAAGGCGGGGGACAAGCCTCAAAGGGGCGACATTCACTACAGGTTCACGATCGATGTCCCGAAGAAGCTCACAAAGGAGCAGGAGCAGGCCGTGCAGGCGCTCTCCGCGGCCATCAACGGCGATCCGAGGGCGGCGCTCTTCCAGGATGCGCATCGGTCCGGTGAGGCGGCGGGCACGGCGACAGGGCGGCGCGGCTCGACGGGGCACGGCGGCTCGACGGAACGGGGCAGCTCGTGAGCGGGCACGATCAGGGAATCATTCGGGCCCATGCGAGCGGCCAGCCTCAGATCGGGGACCAGCCTCGGGTGGAGTCCGAGCCTCGGGCCGAGGCTGCGATCGAGATGGAGGCCCAGGTGCCTCAGCAGGCGCCTCAGCAGCAGAGGGGCGGGGCACGAATCGAGGTCTCCTCTGACAGGGGCGTGTTCATGATCTCCGTTGCCGCGGAGCTCGCGAACATGCATCCCCAGACGCTTCGCACCTACGAGTCGAAGGGCCTCATCGCGCCGAAGCGCTCGCCGAAGGGCACGCGCCTCTACTCTCACGAGGATGTGGAGAGGCTCAGGCGCATCCAGGAGATGACGGTCGAGCTTGGACTCAACCTCGCGGGAGTCGAGAGGGTGCTCGAGCTCGAGGAGGAAGTTCGGGACATGAACAGGCGCATCGAAGAGCTCGAGCTTCACGCGCTCGCGAGCGAGGCGAGGCTCGCTCGGGAGCTCGAGGCGCTGCGCCGGTCGTTCAAGGCCGAGCTCGTGCTCTACGACGACCCAAGCCGCCCAGGGCGGGAGGTCGTGCTCGCTTCTGATGTGCGCTCTGCGTTCAGAGGCCTCAGGCGTCGTCCACATCAGGCGCGCGCCGGCGGTCTCGACGGCAATGGAGGTCGTCATGCAACCTGACAGGTTCACGATCAAGGCTCAGGAGGGGATCGCTGCGGCGGCCAGGCTTGCCCAGGAGCGGCGCAACCCGCAGGTCATGCCCGCCCATCTGCTCGCCGTCATGCTTCAGGAGGGAGGCGGCGCTCCGTCAGGCGTGGGCGCCCCCGCTGCACCGAGCGGCTCGCCTGCCGGCGCTCCCGGTGGTGGCATCGTCGTGCCTGTGCTCAACAAGCTCGGCGTCGACACCCTCGCTCTGCGAGCGCAGGTCGATGCGGCGCTCGACGCGCTGCCGACCTTCGCGGCCGGCCCGTCAGGGGAGGCGACGCAGACCTCTTCCGAGCTGCTCGCCGTCCTCCAGGCCGCCGAGAGAGAGGCGGGCGCGCTGCACGACCAGTATGTCTCCACGGAGCACCTGCTGCTTGCGCTCGCTGCATCGAAGGGACCTGCAGGCGATGCGCTGCGCAGCCACGGTGCCGGCGGGGAGTCGCTGCTGCGCGCGCTCGCGGAGGTGAGGGGACCGCACAGGGTCACAGATCAGAACCCGGAGGAGAAGTACCAGGCGCTCGAGCGCTACGGCAGGGATCTCACGAAGATCGCGGAGGAAGGCAAGCTCGACCCCGTCATCGGCAGGGACGAGGAGATCAGGCGCGTGATCCAGGTCCTTTCGCGCAGGACGAAGAACAACCCCGTGCTCATCGGCGAGCCGGGCGTTGGCAAGACCGCGATAGTCGAGGGCCTCGCGCAGAGGATCGTCTCCGGAGATGTGCCGGAGTCGCTTCGTGACAGGCGCGTCATCGCGCTCGACATCGGCTCGCTCATCGCGGGCGCGAAGTACAGAGGCGAGTTCGAGGACAGGCTGAAGGCCGTGCTTGCGGAGATCTCGCAGGCGCAGGGCACCGTCATCCTCTTCCTCGACGAGCTGCACACGATCGTCGGCGCAGGTGCCGCTGAAGGGGCGGTCGATGCTGCGAACCTGCTGAAGCCGATGCTCGCGAGGGGCGAGCTGCGGGCGGTCGGCGCCACCACGCTCGACGAGTACAGGAAGCACATCGAGAAGGACGCCGCGCTCGAGCGCCGCTTCCAACCCGTGCTCGTTGGCGAGCCGTCAGTCACCGACACGATCGCGATCCTCAGAGGACTCAAGGAGCGCTATGAGGTGCACCATCACGTTCGAATCCAGGACAGCGCGCTCATCGCCGCGGCCACGCTCTCTGATCGCTACATCTCTGACAGGTTCCTCCCAGACAAGGCGATCGACCTCATCGATGAGGCCGCCTCGCGGCTCAAAATAGAGATCGACTCGCTGCCGACTGAGATCGATGAACTCGACAGGCGCGTCATGCAGCTCGAGATCGAGAGGACCTCGCTTCAGCGCGAGCGTGACGAGGCCTCCCAGCAGCGGCGGCAGGCGATCGAGCGGGAGCTCGCCGAGTTGAAGGAGCGCTCCGCTGCGATGAAGGCGCAGTGGCAGGCGGAGAAGGAGGTGCTGAAGGGAGCGAGCGAGCTGAAGGAGCGCCTCGAGGAGGCGAAGGTCGAGCTCGAGCGTGCTGAACGCTCGACTGACCTGCAGCGTGCGGCGGAACTTCGCTATGGCGAGATCCCTGAGCTCGAGAAGAGGTTGGCCGGCCTGCAGGGCGGATCGACCCCGTCTGCTGAAGGCGGTCCAAAGGCGGGTGGCGGCGAGCATGACGGAGGCGCGCCTGCCGGCGAGCGCCATCTCGCCGAGGGCGAGGACGACGGCGAGGAGCAGGCTCGCCAGCTCGTCTTCCTCAAGGAGGAGGTGGATGCTGACGACGTTGCGGAGGTCGTCGCGCGCTGGACGGGCATACCTGTATCCAGGCTGCTTCAGGGCGAAGTCGAGAAGCTCATCCACATGGAGGAGCGCCTCCATGAAAGGGTCATCGGCCAGGATCAGGCTGTCCAGGCGGTCGCAACAGCGCTGCGGCGCTCGAGGGCGGGGCTTCAGGATCCGCAGCGGCCGATCGGCAGCTTCCTGTTCCTTGGGCCAACGGGGGTTGGAAAGACTGAGCTCGCCAGGGCCCTCGCGGAGTTCATGTTCGACTCTCAGGATGCGATCGTCAGGATCGACATGTCCGAGTACATGGAGCGCCACGCAGTTTCACGTCTCATCGGTGCGCCCCCTGGTTATGTCGGCTATGAGGAGGGCGGTCAGCTCACGGAGGCCGTCAGGCGCAGGCCCTACTCCGTCGTGCTGCTCGATGAGATCGAGAAGGCGCACTCTGACGTCTTCAACACGCTGCTGCAGGTGATGGACGACGGCAGGCTCACCGACGGCCAGGGGAGAACCGTCGATTTCAAGAACACGATCCTCATCATGACCTCGAACATCCCTGTCGGCGGCTCCTCAGCGAACCCGGACGCCGACGGTGAGGGCGCAGACGGTGGAGGTCAGGCATCGGCCGCGGCCGACACGCTCGCGGACGCGGAGCTTCGGACCGCGCTGCTTGCCTACTTCAAGCCGGAGTTCGTCAACAGGCTCGACGACGTCGTCCGCTTCCATCCCCTCTCGAGGGAGCAGATCTCGCAGATCGTCGAGCTGCAGGCGAGGCGGCTCGTTCAGCGCGTCGCGGAGCGGGGCGTCCAGGTCGAGCTCACGGATCGGGCGAAGCAGCTGCTTGGCGACCTCGGCTATGACCCGACCTATGGCGCCAGGCCCCTCAGGCGCGTCATCCAGAAGCAGCTCGTCGACAAGCTCGCGCTCAGCCTGCTCGAAGGGAAGTTCAGGGAAGGCGACACCGTCGAGGTCGATGCCGTCGACGGGCAGCTCACCTTCGAGAAGGCGCTCCTCCCGCTGCACGCCTCCTGAGCTCGCCGGGGCGCGACCGCCCCCTCCCCCTCCCCCTTGCGTCGCGAATACTTGTATGCAAGCATGTTCGGATGGACGCTTTCAACGACACTGAGGGACATGCCCCATCTCGCATGCGCATAACGATCTCGGATCGGGCTGCGGGGCTCCGAACGAGAGGGCACGTATATGCAGCGCTCCGCGACGCGATCGTCACCGCGGAGTTCGAGCCGGGGCAGCGCCTCTCGGAGACGGATCTGGCGGAGCGGCTTGGCGTCTCGAGGACGCCTGTGAGGGAGGCGCTCGTCAGGCTCCGCGACGACAGGCTCGTCGAGATAGTGCCTCAGCTCGGCACCTACGTCACGAGGATCAGCCACGCAGCCGTTGGGGATGCCCAGTTCGTGCGCGAATCGCTCGAGTGCGCCGCCGTCAGGCTCGCGGCCCAGAAGGCGAGCGCGGAAGACATCGAGGCGCTGCACGCGATCCTTCAGCGCCAAGTCGAGGCCCATCAAGCCAACGACGTTGCGAGGTTCTACGTGTTCGACGACGAGTTGCACCGCTCGCTCTGCGACCTCTCTGCCCATGGCATCGCCTGGTCGCTCAGCCAGCGCGCGAGCGGCCACCTCAACCGGATCAGGCGCCTGTCGATGACGCTGCCCGCCTACATCGACGAGATGATCGACGAGCACCACACCGTCGTCGGCGCCGTCGCCCGCAAAAAGGCGAGCGAGGCGGAGAAGGCGCTGCGCAAGCACCTGCAGATGGTGCTCTCGTTCCTGCCTGACATCCAGCGCAGTCATCCCCAGTACTTCGAGAGCTGACCGTCCTTCGAGCCGACCTCCACAGCAGCCGAGATGCCGCCTCTCCGCAACAGCTCTCAGATCGCGCCCCCCTCTGACGCGCTGCAGCTGCTCGCCCAGTATCAGCGGCTCGTGCTCATCAGGGAGTTCGAGCAGGAGGCTGAGCGGCAGTACAAGGCGGCGAGGATCGGCGGTTACTGTCATCTCTCCTCTGGCCAGGAGGCGTGCACCGTTGGCGCCGTCGACGCGATGGCCGCCTGCGACCTGCTCGTCACCGGCTACCGCTGCCATGGCTTTGCGCTCGCGAAGGGAACGCCTGCTGCGCTCGTGATGGCGGAGCTGTTCGGAAGGCGGGATGGGTGCGCCCGTGGCAGGGGTGGATCGATGCATCTGCTCGACGTCGAGAGGGGCTTTCTCGGCGGGTGGGGGATCGTCGGCGGGCAGCTGCCGATCGCTGCGGGGCTCGCGCTTGGGCTCGTCAGGCAGGGCAGCAGCTCAGCGGTGCTCTGCGAGCTTGGCGACGGCGCAGTCAACACCGGCGCATGGCATGAGGCGCTCAACCTCGCGGCGCTCTGGCACCTGCCGATCGTCTACCTCATCATCAACAACGAGTATGGGATGGGCACCAAGGTTGAGCGCGCCTCTTCCCAGCCCGAGCTCTACAGGAGGGCGGCCGCTTTCGGGATGCACGGGGAGCGAGTCGACGGCAACGACCTTCTCGCCGTGCAGAGCGCCTGCGAGCGGCTGCTCACGCGGGCGCGGGAGGAGCGCTCCCCTGCGGTGCTCGAGGCGCTCACCTACCGCTTCAGGGGCCACTCCGTCGCTGATCCTGGCATCAGCTACCGCAGCGAAGAGGAGATCGAAGAGCACCTCCGACGTCACGATCCGATTCTCGCATTCGAGCAGGATCTGCTCTCGAAGGGGGTCGAGCCTCAGCAGCTGCAGGCGGCGAGGGAAAGCGCGGCACGGTCTGTCGCAGAGGCTGTCAGCTTCGCGGAGCGCAGCCCTGCGCCAGAGCTCTCGAGCCTCGCGGAGGGCGTCTACGCAAGCGGCAGCGACGTGCAGTTTGCGCGGATGAGGCTTGGCAGCCCATTCGGCGAGCAGGAGCTCGTCTTCGACGCGGGGCTTGGCCGATGAGCGCGGCACAACTCGACAGGGAGCAGGCGGAGGCGAACCTCACCTACAGGGAGGCGCTCCGGCTCGCCCTCAGGGAGGAGATGGCCCGCGATCAGCGCGTCTTCCTCCTCGGGGAGGAGGTTGGCCTCTTCGAAGGCGCCTACAAGGTCTCGGCAGGGCTGCTCGCGGAGTTTGGCCCTGACCGGGTGAGGGACACGCCGATCTCTGAGGCGGGGTTCACAGGGGCGGGAATCGGCGCCGCGATGCTTGGGCAGAGGCCCGTCGTCGAGATCATGACGATCAACTTCCTGCTCATCGCGATGGACCAGGTCATAAACCACGCGGCGAAGATCAGGGCGATGTTCGGCGGCCAGGTCGGCTGCCCGCTCGTGATCAGGACGCCAAATGGGGCTGGCAACCAGCTCACCGCCCAGCACTCCCAGTGCTTTGAGGGCTGGTTTGCGGGCACGCCTGGCCTGAAGGTCGTTGCGCCTGCGAGTCCCGCCGATGCGAAGGGGCTGCTGAAGGCGGCGATAAGGGACGAGGACCCTGTGCTCGTCGTAGAGAACCTCTCGATCTACAAGGAGAGGGGCGAGGTTCCGCTCGACCCGGACTTCCTCGTGCCGATCGGCAGGGCGGCGGTCGCGAGGGAGGGTTCAGACGTCAGCATCGTCGCGCACTCCTTTGCGACCGTGAGAGCGCTTGCGGTCGCCGACAGGCTCGCTGACAGGCGCGATATCAGCGCTGAGGTCGTCGATCTGCGCTCGCTGCGGCCGCTCGACGTCCAGACGGTCGCAGATTCGGTGAGCAAGACGAACAGGGCCGTCTGCGTCGAGGAGGGCTGGCCCTCCTATGGTGTCACCGCAGAGATCGCAGCGCGCATCCAGCATGCCTGCTTCGACGATCTCGACGCGCCTGTCGAGCGGGTCGGCATCGCGGAGGTGCCGTTGCCATACGCGAAGAACCTCGAGCTCGCTGCGGTCCCTTCGGAGGACCGCATAGAAGCCGCTGTGTTACATACGCTTGGCCTCTCATGATCGAGGTTCCGATGCCAAGGCTCTCCGACTCGATGGAGCAGGGAACGATCGTGCGCTGGATTGCGAAGGATCGCGAACCGGTGCAGCGGGGCGATCCGCTCGCAGAGATAGAGACTGACAAGGCTTCTGTCGTCTATGAGGCCGATCACGGCGGCGTGCTCGAGAGGGTCGCCTCTGAGGGCGACACGCTGCCTGTCGGCGCGCTGATCGCCCACCTGCTCGAAGAGGGCGAGCAGGCACCTTCAGATGCCGCGCCGCGTGAGCACGCGCCGCGTGAGCCCGAGCCGCGGGACGGCCGCGAGCCCCCTGAGCCCGAGCCGCGGGACGGCCGCGAGACGCCAGCTGTCGAGGCGCAGGAGCACGAGGAGCAGGAGCAGGCGCGAGGCGACGGTGGGGCGCGGCGAAGGAGCTCGCCACTGGCGCGCAGGCTCGCCTCTGAGGCGGGGATCGCGCTCTCACAGATTCAAGGCAGCGGTCCTGGCGGACGGATAGTGAAGGCTGACGTTCAGCAGGCGATGCAGAGGGCGCAAGAGGATGAGGGCGGGCGCGTCGCGCCCCGACCCTCCCCGATCAAGGGCGAGGCTGAGACGGTGCAGCTCACCCGCACCCAGGAGCTGATCGCGAGAAGGATGGCGGAGGCGAAGGCGACGATCCCTGAGTTCACGCTCCAATCAGAGGTCGACATGGAGGCAGCCGTCGCTGTGAGGGATCAGCTGAAGGTGATCGCCCAGGAGCGGGCGACTGCCGCGCCATCCTTCAACGACCTGATCGTGAAGGCGTGCGCGCTCGCGCTCAGGCGCCATCCGAAGGCGAACGGCACCTACAGGGATGGGGCATTTCACCTCCATTCCGCTGTGAACATAGGCATCGCCGTCGCGACGGCGGAGGCGCTGCTCGTGCCTGTGATCAGGGACGCCGATCGACTTTCGATCTGGGAGATCGCGTCAGAGAGCAGGCGCCTCGCCGGCGCCGTCCGTGATCGCAGCATCACGCCGCCTCAGCTCTCAGGGGGCACCTTCTCCGTCTCGAACCTCGGCATGTATGGGGTTGAGGCCTTCACCGCCGTGATCAACCCGCCCCAGGCGGCGATCCTCGCGGTTGGTGCGGTCTCACAGCGGGCAGTCGTCCATGACGGTGAGCTTGCCGCACGCCACGGGATGACTGTGACTCTCAGCTGCGACCACAGGATCCTCTACGGCGCTGACGCGGCTGAATTCCTCGGCTTCATCAAGGACCTGCTCGCGCAGCCCCTTCGCCTGCTCGTGTGATGTCGCAGCCCCTTCGCGGTCTCGCCTGATTCGGCGGCGCCTTCGCCCGCTGCTCTGATCGAGCGGTTGCCCAGCCAGCTTCCGCGCCACGGTGTGGCTTCGGGGGCAGCGCGCCATGCCGCGCGCTGCATCGTCTCTCAGCTCACGCTCGCCACCTTCGCAACGCCAGCCTTCCGGGTGGCTATCACCTCCTGCAGCGCGTCCCAGTCGAGGTTGCGGAAGTTGTGCATCGGGCAGTACTTTGGACCGCACATCGAGCAGAACTCCGCTGTCTTGAAGTAGTCGTCGGCGAGGGTCTCGTCGTGCATCGACCGCGCCAGCTCAGGGTCGAGGGCGAGATCGAACTGACGGTTCCAGTCGAAGGCGAATCGAGCCTCTGACAGCTCGCGATCCCACGCCGCCGCGCGCTCGTCACCACGCGCGAGATCAGCGGCATGCGCGGCGATCCGGTAGGCGATCAGCCCCTGCTTCACGTCCTGCGCGTTTGGCAGCCCGAGATGCTCCTTTGGAGTCACGTAGCAGAGCATCGAGGTTCCATGCCAGCCCACGATCGCTGCGCCGATCGCGCTCGTGATGTGGTCGTAGCCGGGCGCGATGTCAGTCACCAGAGGCCCGAGCGTGTAGAAGGGGGCTTCCCTGCAGACCTCCTGCTGCCGGCGGACGTTCATCTCGAGCTGATGCAGGGGTATGTGGCCTGGGCCCTCGACCATCACCTGCACGTCCTGTGCCCATGCGCGCGCCGTCAGCGTGCCAAGCGTCTGCAGCTCCGCGAACTGGGCGGCATCTGATGCGTCCGCTATCGAGCCGGGCCTCAGACCATCACCAAGCGAGATCGTCACGTCGTGCTCGCGGCAGATCTGAAGCACATCGTCGAAGCGCTCGTACAGCGGGTTCTCAGCGGCGTGCTCGACCATCCACCTCGCGATCAAGCCACCGCCCCGCGAGACGATCCCCGTCACCCGATGCCGGCAGAGCGGAAGGTGCTCGAGCCTCACGCCGGCGTGAATCGTCATGTAGTCGACCCCTTGGCGCGCTTGATCCTCGATCACCTCGAGCAGGATCTCGCCCGTCAAGTCCTCCGGGCGTCCCGCCCGCTCGAGTGCCTCATATATCGGCACGGTGCCGATCGGGACGCTCGCCTCCGAAATGATCGCTTCTCTGGTCTGCGCTATCCGCCTGCCCGTCGAGAGATCCATCACGGTGTCGGCGCCCCATCGCTGAGCGAGGGCGAGCTTGTCGACCTCCTCTGCGAGCGAGGAGGTCGTCGGAGAGCTGCCGATGTTCGCGTTGATCTTCACGCGCGCCTTGGCGCCGATCGCCATCGGGTCGAGCCTGCCCTTCAGGTGCGAGCGGTTCGCTGGGATGATCATCCGGCCACGCGCGACCTCCTCCAGGACCGTCTGGGCGGGCAGCTGCTCGCGCTCTGCGACGCGCTCCATCGCGCGCGTGATCACGCCCTCCCTCGCGGCCTGCCGCTGGGTCTTCCAGGCCTCGGTTCGCGGCGGCCTCTGCTGCGTGCTCATCTCTTCTCCCTTCGCTGGTATCAGCCAGATCAGGTTCTGCGGGTGGTGGCTCTAGGAAGCGCCATCTCAGTCCCTCTCACAGGGACCCCCCAGGGTTTTTCGATCCTCGCAACGCTACCACTGGCGCTGCACCCGCCGGTGCGGTTGCGCGCAGCGCCGAGCGACAGGCCTGAACGCCGCGCCCGCCTGACGCGATTGCATCGCAGGACACAGTCTGTGAGCGTGTGCGGCTGCGCGCGGGCTCGTGTGCCCTCAGGCGTTCAGGATCTGGGCGGCGAGAACAGCGGCGTTCCTCGCGTTGTCGAGGCCGACGCAGGCGACGGGGACGCCGGGCGGCATCTGCACGATCGAGAGGATCGCATCGAGTCCACCCGCCGCCGTCAGGCGTCCTGAGAGGGGAACGCCGATCACGGGCAGGTCCGTGTGCGCTGCCACCGCACCTGGCAGCGCAGCCGATATGCCTGCGCCCGCGATGATGACCTTGATGCCCCTCGAACGCGCAGACTTCGCGTACTGCGCGACGGCATCAGGTTCCCTGTGCGCGGACATCACCTCCATCTCGTAGGGGATGCGGCGCTCGCGCAGCTCCCTGCCCGCCTTCTCCATCGCCTCCATGTCGCTCGAGGATCCCATCAGGATCCCGACGAGCGGGGAGCCGACGTCGAACTCCTGCATCTGGGCGTGCGTCTCCGCGACCGTGAGCTCTACAGGCCGCAGGCTGCGCTGCTCGGCGGCGATCGGATCACTCACTCTGCTCTGCTCGCTCATAGCCTCCGCTCTTCACTCCGCCTGCCTGTCGCCCCGTCCTGTGCGTGCCTCACGGTCCATCCTGTCTGCCTGCCTGTCCACTCTGCCGGCTGCCAGATCCACTTCCCTGCCTTCTGCTCACTGCTCGCGCTCCTCCGCCTGCCCCGCAGCGATGTCTGACCTCATCTGCATCCCATCGAAGTGGATCCGCTGCGCGGCAGCATACGCCGCCGCGCGGGCGGAACGCATCTCCGGTCCGAGCGCGGTGACGTTGATCACGCGCCCGCCTGCGGTCACGATCTGCCCGTCGACGATCGCGGTTCCGGCGTGAGTCACCTCGATGTCACTCGGCATCGTGCTCAGGCCTGTGATCGGCACCCCTGTCCTCGGTGCGTCAGGGTAGCCTTCGCTCGCGAGCACGATCGTCACAGCCGCCTGCTCGCGCCAGAGCAGGCGTTCGCCCTCGAGTCCACCGAGGGTGCTCGCGGAGCACAGCAGCGCCAGCAGGTCGCTGCTCATCCTTGGCAGCACCGCCTGTGTCTCTGGGTCACCGAAGCGGACGTTGAACTCGAGCACCTTCGGCCCGTTCGAGGTGAGCATCAGCCCCGCGTAGAGCACCCCATGGAAGGGCGTGCCCTGTCTGCGCATCCAGTCGAGCACGGGCTGATGAACGGTCGCGACGATCTCCTCGACCTGCAGCTCCCCCACTCCCTCGACTGGCGAGTAGGATCCCATGCCGCCCGTGTTCGGCCCCGTGTCGTCATCGCCGGCTCGCTTGTAGTCGCGGGCGGGCGCCAGCGGCAGCGCCCGCACGCCATCACAGAGAGCGAGCAGCGAGAGCTCCTGCCCTTCCAGGTGCTCCTCGACGAGCACGCGCTCCGTTCCGAAGCGCCGTTCGAGCAGGAAGGCCTCGAGCGCAGCGCGTGTGGTCTGCTCATCATGCGCGATCACGACCCCCTTGCCGGCGGCGAGCCCGTCCGCCTTGATCACGACCGGCCAGCTGCTCACGGCGGCAAGCCCATCCTCGACGCTCTCCACGACCTCGAAGCTCGCGGTTCGCACGCCTGCCGCGACCATCACCTCCTTCGCGAAGGTCTTCGACCCCTCGAGCCTTGCCGCCGCCGCACTTGGCCCGAACGCTGGCATGCCCCTCGCCTGAAGCGCGTCTATCAGCCCAGCGACGAGCGGTGCCTCAGGGCCGACGACGACGAGAGAGACGCCGCTTCGCTCCGCCGCCTCGACGATGCCGGGGAGGTCATCGGCGGCGATGTCGAGCAGCTGAGCGTCCTGACCTATCCCCGCATTGCCCGGCGCGCAGAGCACCTCAGGCCGCTGGGGTGAGCGCAGCAGCGCCCTCACGATCGCGTGCTCTCGCCCGCCTGATCCGACGACGAGGACCTTCACAGGTGCGCCTGACCCCTGTCTCGCGCGCCCTGCCTCGACGTTCGTCTCGCTGCTTCGCTCGTCAATGTGGTCTGCTCGGCGCTCTGAAGTCGTCGGCTTGCCCGGCTCAGAGCGATGTGATGAACTCGTCGATCGGGATCGCTGCAAGCGTCTCGTAGCGGCCTGTCCCCCGCGATCCGAGCTCCAGGGAGACGCGCGCGACGGTGCGCTCGTCAGGGGCCTCGACGATCGAGATGAAGTCGAACTCGCCAAGCGTCGCCCACTGCGCCTTCACGGTGACGCCGAGCTGCTCGACCTCCCTGTTCACCTCGAGGATCCGCTGAGGGTTGTTCTTCACGGTCTCTATCCCATCAGGGGTGAGCGTGCACATCATGATGTAGGTGGCCATCTATCGATCCTCCTCGCATTCGTCGTTGCGCCGGTGCTGCGCGGATGCCAACCTCGTTGTACCTCGTTGTACACGATCGCACGCATCTCATCGCAGCTGGCCGCCCCCGTCGTCGCCTTCACCGCCGTCGCCGCGACGACGATCCTCGCCTTCACCGCGGCAACCGTCGCCGTCGCCGCAACGATCCTCGCCCCCGTCGTCGCCTTCGCCGCAGCCGCCGCGACGACGATCCTCGCCCTCATCGGGATAATCGTTGCGTGATCGCGAGATACACACGCCCGCAGCTTCGCGCCAACTGGACCGATCAGGCGCGGATGGAGGCCTGGCGCACCGTAGAGGTCGCCGCCTGCGAAGAGCTTCGATCGCTGCTTGGGGAGGGGCAGGGACCGGGTGAGGATGAGCTCGAGGCCATAAGGAGCGCCACCTTCACGGTCGCAGAGGTGCAGGAGAGGGAGCGGCTCACAGACCACGACCTCGCCGCCTTCGTCGATGTGCTGTCGGCCTCAGCTGGGCCTGCGGGCCGCTGGATCCACTATGGGCTCACCTCCTCTGACGTGCTCGACACTGCGCTCGCCCTCCAGCTGAAGGCCGCAGGTCAGGTCATCCTCCAGGGCGCGAGCGCCCTCAAGCAGGCTCTCGTCGAGCGCGCGCGGGAGCACGCTGCCACGCTCTGCGTCGGCAGGACCCATGGCGTGCACGCTGAGCCCACGTCGTTTGGGATCAAGCTCGCTGGCTTCGCCTTCGAGGCGCATCGAAACGAGCAGCGGCTGAAGCGCGCCTTCGAGCAGGTCGCCGTCGGCGCGATCTCCGGCGCCGTCGGCACCTACTCCGCCACCTCACCGGAGTTCGAGCGCAGGGTGCTCGCTCGCCTCTCGCTCGCCGCGGAGCCCGTCTCCACCCAGGTGCTCCCAAGGGATCGCCATGCGCAGCTGCTCGGTGTGATCGCGCTCGCGGGCACTGGGCTCGAGCGGCTTGCGACTGAGATCAGGCACCTCCAGCGCACGGAGGTGCTCGAGGTCACCGAGCCGTTCAGGGCGGGTCAGAAGGGCAGCAGCGCGATGCCGCACAAGCGCAACCCGATAAAGAGCGAGCAGATCAGCGGGCTTGCGCGCGTGCTGCGTGGCAACGCGCAGGCGGCCCTCGAGGATGTTCCGCTCTGGCATGAGCGCGACATCTCCCACTCCTCCGTCGAGCGCGTGATCCTGCCGGACTCCACGATCCTCATCGACTACCTGCAGCACGCCGCGCTCTCGCTCGTGCAGGGAATGAAAGTCGACGTCGCGCGAATGCGTGCGAACCTCGAGCTCACGCATGGCGCCCTGTTCTCCCAGCGCGTCCTGCTCGCGCTCGTTCAGGCTGGGATGGGAAGGGATGAGGCCTACCGACTCGTTCAGGAGCTCGCTCAACAGGCGTGGGACAGCGGCGTGCCGTTTCGCAGCCTCCTGCAGCAGCGCTCCGATCAGGGGGAGGGTCCTGCCGCAGCGGGCGCGCTTGGCAAGCTCGACCTCGACGCCGTCTTCGACTGCGCGCACTACATCCGCTGGGCCGATGAGATCATCGCGCGGTTGGATCAGATCTGTTGAGGAGATCTGGCGAGTGGATCTGTTGGATCGCCTGCGGGAGCAGGCGATCTGGCCGTCTCACTGGATATCGTTCGCAGCATGAGTGTCCTCTCTGAGCTGCCGCTGATCGCGAAGGGCAAGGTTCGCGAGATCTACGATCTTCACGAAGGGTCTGCTGCCGATGGCGAGGGGTCCGTACCCCGCCTGCTCATGGTTGCAAGCGACAGGATCTCCACCTATGACGCGGTGCATCCGACGCCGATCCCTGACAAGGGCAAGGTGCTCACGGGCCTGTCCGTCTTCTGGTTTGGAAAGACGCGCGAGATCGTCGCAAACCACATGATCTCCGCGCGGGATGGCGTGCCGGAGGAGGTCCGCGGGCGGGCGATGGTCGTCAAGCGCCTGCAGATGCTGCCTGTCGAGTGTGTTGTGAGGGGCTACATCACCGGCTCTGGCTGGAAGGACTACCTCGAGACGGGCGCAGTCTCAGGGATTCCGCTTCCCCCTGGCCTCGAGGAGAGCGAGCGCCTGCCGGAGCCGATCTTCACCCCGAGCACGAAGGCGACGGACGGCCACGATGAGGCGATCGACTTTCAGGGAGCGTGCGCGCTCGTTGGTGACGCCGAGCTGATGGGAAGGGTCAGGGACATCTCGATAGAGCTTTACTCGTTCGCTGCCGAGCACGCCCGGCAGCGCGGCGTCATCCTCGCTGACACGAAGTTCGAGTTCGGCCTCGATTCCCATGGCGCGCTCACGATCGGAGACGAGGTGCTCACCCCAGACTCCTCCCGCTACTGGCCAGCCGACGGCTATCAGCCTGGCAGGGGACAGCCGAGCTTCGACAAGCAGTACGTGCGCGACTGGGCGAGCGCGAGCGGCTGGGACAAGCTTCCCCCAGCGCCTGAGATCCCGCAGGAGATCGTTCAGGGCACGAGGCAGCGCTACCTCGAGGCCTACGAACGCATCACAGGGGAGGCGTTTGGGCAGTGGCTGTCCGTCTGCGGTGGATGACCGCCTCTGGCCTGCGGTGGCGGCGTCGCGCGCAGTCTGGGCCCCTGCGCGCGGACGCGGCTGCGCTTGCATGAAGGCGAGGGTGCGCATCCGCCCCGAGGCGAGCATCCCTCACTCCCCTTCGGGGCTGCTGTGAAGGCGAGGGTGCTCATCCGCCCGAAGGCGGGCATACTCGACCCTCAGGGGCTCGCCGTCGAGCGGGCGCTGCCGGCGCTCGGCTTCGGGGGCGTGCGCGAGGTCCATGTCGGTCGCCTCATCGAGCTCGAGGTCGCTGACGTCGCGCAGCTGCCCCAGATGTGCGAGCAGCTGCTCGCAAACCCGCTGATCGAGGACTACGAGATCATCGCCCCCGCCTGAGGGGGTCGAGCAGGAGCGCGGATCGTGAGGTTCGGCGTCATCAGCTTCCCTGGGTCCTGCGACGATCTCGATGCCAAGCTCGCCGCAGGCAGAGTCGGCGAGGCGGAGATCGTCCCCCACACGCAGACCGACCTCAGAGGCTTCGATTCGATCATCGTGCCGGGCGGCTTCTCCTATGGGGACTACCTCAGGCCGGGAGCGATCGCGCGGTTTGCCCCCGTCATGGAGTCGGTCAGCGCCTTCGCGCGCGAAGGCGGCCTCGTCCTTGGCATCTGCAACGGCTTCCAGGTGCTCTGCGAGGCTCGCCTGCTGCCGGGGGCTCTGCTGCGCAACGTGAACGGCCACTTCACCTGCAGGCAGGTGACTCTAGAGCTCTGCAACGGAGGCACCCCATTCACGAGGTGCTGCCCGCCGCTGCTGTCTCTGCCCGCAAAGCACGCCTTCGGCCGATGGTATGCGCCTGCTCAGACCCTTGCGGAGATGCGGGAGCGGGGGCAGATCGTCTTCCGCTACGCGCCAGGCGAGAACTTCAACGGCTCGATCGACGATGTCGCAGGCGTCTGCAGCGCAGAGGGAAACGTCCTTGGACTCATGCCTCACCTCGAGCATGCCGTTGATCAGCTGATGGGTTCGACTCACGGGCTCAGCGTGCTGCAGTCGATGCGCCTCTCCGTTGAAGGCGCTCGTCTCCGAATCGGAGGCGTCGATGTCGAGGGGAAGGCCGCCGGTGCCTGAGGGTGCTCGCCCGCCGCAGTCCGATCCGCCGGTGTCTCAGGGTGCTCGCCCGCCGCAGGCCGATCCGCCCGTGTCCCAGGGTGAGCCGCCCATGCCTCAGGCATCGCGGAGCGGCCTGGTCCCAGGCCTGCAGGAGGCGCTCGCCCTTGGCCTCAGCGAGGACGAGTATGCGCTCATCTGCGAGCGCCACGGCTCTGCGCCCAATCTCCTCGAGCTTTCGATGTACTCGCTGCTCTGGAGCGAGCACTGCTCCTACAAGCACAGCAGGCGCCTGCTCGCAACGCTGCCGACCGAGGGCCCCTCCGTCGTGCTCGGCCCTGGCGAGAACGCGGGAGCGCTCGACATCGGCGATGGGCTCGTCTGTGCGTTCAAGGTCGAGTCCCACAACCATCCAAGCGCGGTTGAGCCCTTCGAGGGCGCGGCGACGGGCGTCGGTGGGATCCTCCGCGACATCTTTGCGCTTGGCGCACGGCCCGTCGCGGTGCTCGACTCGCTGCGCCTCGGGGACCCAGCCCACCAGCGCACCGCCTACCTGCTCAGCGGCGTCGTCTCTGGCATCGCGCACTATGGCAACTGCGTTGGGGTGCCGACCGTGGGTGGGGAGGTGTACTTCGAGGGCGCCTACAACGAGAGCTGCCTCGTCAACGTGATGGCGCTTGGCATCGCGCCCCGAGCTCGGCTGATCAGGAGCGCCGCGTCTGGGGAGGGCAACCTCATCGTCCTGTTCGGCGCAGCGACGGGGCGTGACGGCATCGGTGGCGCCTCGGTGCTCGCATCGGCGGAGCTCTCCGATCAGGCGGGCGCGCAGCGGCCGACCGTCCAGGTCGGGGATCCCTTCGAGGGCAAGAAGCTGCTCGAGTGCTCCCTCGAGCTCGTGCGTTCAGGGCTGCTCATCGGCCTCCAGGATCTCGGCGCGGCGGGTCTCACCTCCGCCGTCGCAGAGATGGCGAGCAAGGGGCACGTCGGCGTGCAGATCGACGTCTCTGCGGTGCCTCTCAGGCAGGATGATCTGCAGCCCCACGAGATCATGGTCTCCGAGTCCCAGGAGCGGATGCTCTGCGTCGTTGCAGAAGAGCACCTTCCGCAGGTGCTCGCGATCTGTCGGCGCCACGAGGTGCAGGGCGCCGCGATCGGCCTCGTCACAGGGAGCGGTCGCGTGCAGGTCCTTCGGGGGCAGGAGCTTCTCGGCGAGATGCCTGTCGCTGCGCTCGTCGAGGACGTCCCTCGGTATCAGCTGCACCCGCAGGCCCCCGCATTCCCGCTCTACCCCTCGCCGCCTGCGACGCTCAGCCCGCAGGCGACCCCGAGCGAGACGCTGCTCGCCCTGCTGCGCTGTCCGAACATAGCGTCCAGGCTGCCGATCTTCGAGCGCTACGACCAGATCGTCCAGTCGCGGACGGTCCGCCCGCCGCAGAGCGCCGACGCCGCTGTGCTTGCGATCAACCCGCTTGGCAGCGATGCGAAGGAGGGCGAGAAGGGCGGCGAGAGGGGTACCGGGAAGGACGCCGAGAAGGGTGCCGCGAACGACGGTGCAAAGGATGGTGCAGGGCGGGCAGAGTCGCCGCTGCGCGGGATCGCCGTCTCGATCGACGGCAACGGCAGGCGGGTCGCAGCCGATCCGTATCAGGGAACGCTTCAGGTGGTGCTCGAGTGCGCGAGCAACCTCGCATGCGTCGGCTCGGAGCCGCTTGGCGCGACGAACAACCTCAACTTCGGCAACCCTGAGAAGCCCCACATCGCCTGGCAGCTCACCGAATCGGTGCGGGGCCTGCGAGACGCCTGCGAGGCGCTGCAGCTGCCGATCGTCGGTGGCAACGTCTCCCTCTACAACGAGAGCCCCTCTGGGCCGATCCACCCCACGCCTGTCGTCGGCCTCGTCGGCCTCGTCGATGACGTCAGGGGCGTGTGCGGGCTTCGCTTCCGGCGTGAGGGAGACGCGATCGCGCTGCTTGGCCGGTTCCAGCCGAGCCTGCACGCCTCAGAGCTGCAGAAGCTGTGGGGGCAGCCGCTGCCGAGCGGGCTGCCGCAGACCCCTCTCCAGGAGGTGATCGCGAGCATTGAGGCTGTGCGGGAGGCGGTCCGCTCGCAGCGGCTCAGCAGCGCGCATGACATAGCTGAGGGAGGGCTTGCGATCGCGCTTGCGGAGTGCTGCCTCGCAGGCGGGCTCGGCGCCTCTGTCACCGTCCCTGAGGAGCTCGACGAGCAGTCCCTTCAGGCGCTCTTCGGTGAGGGCAGCGGCGGCT
>JAJYUP010000037.1 GCA_021792455.1 Actinomycetes bacterium
CGGTCGTTGCCGTTCTCCGACATACGAGACAGCCTGGAAATCTCCGATTCAGTTCTGAGCAAGCACCTGTCAGCGCTCGCGGAAGCCGGGTACGTGGAGGTCTCGCGCGTGCGGGTAGACACACGTTCTCGGCGGCAGGTCACGCTCACCAAGCCAGGACGCACGGCCTTGCACGGGCACCTGGCTGCTCTGCAAGCAATCGCCGCCGCAGCGGCAGAGCCTCGGGCCGCCAGGCAGCCACAGCCGGCCACCCCGCAGCAGGCTTCGGTCGTTCGGTCGTAACTCTCCCACCGCTCGTCACCAAGCGTGTCGTCGCCATCGTCATTTTCGATGTCCGTCACCACCGCGGCGCCGGACTCGTCGGCTGTTCCCACAGTCCGACGCCGGAGGATCATCGCAATGCAGGCGGCGACGCTCACCTGGCCTGCCGCGATGTCACGGTCGCTGGCAGGGGCTGGTTGTCTGCGAACTGCGGCCGTGTTGGGTCCGAGAGGCCTCAGTAGACCTCAGCACGGCAGCTCCACGCCGAGGCTTCGTGTGGCCGCAGCTCGTTGTATGTGCGCCGGTGCTCCTCGCGATGGCGCGCGAGCATGACGGCGTCGTCGATCTGCTCCATGAAGAGGCGCTCGTGGCTGCAGGGCCACGTGCTGCGCCGGAAGACGCCGAGCCCTTCCACACCCGCAGCTGCACGTGCGCCTCATCGAGCGCCTGGCTCAGGTCACAGACCTCAAGCCTCGAGCTGCTGCTCACGGGTGGACGGCCCAGACCTGCCGGCCGCAAGCGCCGTCCTGCCCGCCTCGAGGAGCTCCGCCTTCCATCGCCCGATCGACTGCTCACTGACCTTCTCGCGAGAAGCCAGCTGCGCAATCGAGGCCTCGCCAGCCAGAACGCTCAACACGATCCGGGTCTTCGTATCCACCGAGATTGATGCTGGTCTTCCCATGATTCAGATCCTCCTTCAGGACTGACATAACAGCCCTGCCAGAAAGTCTGACGCACGACAAGAGCAGCCACATCTACCGTGTCAGCCAAGGCGTCGATGCCTACACCGCCCCCTATTCGGCGACTTCGCCCGCCGCAACTGCCCAAGGCAGCCGTCCGACTCGTGACCTCGCCGAGCACTTTCTATCGGGAGAACTTGCCGCGATAGAAAGACCTAGAAACGGTGCAGCTACGCCGCCGTTGCCCGGCATCAGAACCGTATCTCGATGCGGTGCACAGTGCGGGATATGCGGGTGATGTGGGGGCACTCGCAGGGTCTCCGGGAGAGCGCACTGCCACTGCCACGGCGGTCGGTGGGCGCGCAGCGCGCGGAAGCGCGGAGGTCGAAGGCAGGCAGCCTCGCGTGCCCGCTTGCAGCGACGGAGACCGCGCTGCTCGCGCGGCGCGACCGAAGCGCTCCGGCCTTGACAGCGGCTCGAGCTGCCTCTATGCTTGGGACGGGATACGAAACTGAGTTCTCTATATGGAACTATCTTTGCCCAAACCTCTCGGGACAACACCGAACCGCCGAAGGCGCACCGATGACTGAGCCGTATCGCGTCCCAGCGGTGAGGGCGGCTGCCGCCGTGCTGCGCGCGCTCCTCGCCCGCCAGAGCGGACGCGGCGCGAGTCAGGCCGAGCTCGTGAAGGCGACGGGCATCTCGAAGAGCTCGATGCACCACCTGCTGGCGACACTTGTAGATGAGCGGATGGTCGTGCGCCATGAGCGGACGCGCGAGTACACGCTCGGACCGATGCTGGTCGCCTTGGGTGCAGTGGCGACCGCCCAGACGACGATCCTCGCGGCTGCGCGTGAGGCCCTAGCCCCTCTGGCTGCCGACCATGGCCTGTCGTTCGCCGTCGCTCACCGTACGGCACCAGATCGCGTGGAAGTGGTCGAGCGCTTCTACCCCCCGCAGGACGTCCACGTCGGAGTGATGCTGGGCGCCGAGTTCGGCCCGTTCGACGGCGCGCTCGGGAAGTGCATCCTCGCAGACATGGATCCCGATGAGGCCGAGGCGCTCGTGCGGAGTCATCCGCTTCATCGACACACCGAGCGGACCATCACCGACGCCTCGGCCCTGCTTGCGGAGGTGGAGCACGTACGTCGCGCCGGTTGGGCTGCCAGCCGTCAAGAGCTCAATGACAACAACGCGGTCAGCGCGCGCGTTACAGGTCCCAGCGGCCGCGCAGAGGCTTTCGTGTTCGCTCTTGGGTTTCCAAGTCAGTTGACAGACAGCCGGATCGTCAGCGTCGGCAATCTCTTACGTGACATCGCGATCGAGATCGGCGGTGAATGCCGAGCGCCGCAGACTGATTACAACGGAGACGGCACAGCGCAGCGCAGCGCGAGCCGCACAAGAGCGAAGGAGCGGGCATGACCGATCACCGAGAGGTTGATCTAGTAATCACAGGTGGAACCGTCGTCACTTCGTCGGGGTCGAGACGGGCTGGGCTCGCGATCGATTCTGGACGCATCGTCGCGGTGGCAGAGGATGAACACCTGCCGCCGGCCCGCAGCACCTACGATGCAGCCGGACTCGCCATCATTCCAGGCATTGTCGACAGCGAGGCGCATCCGGGCTGCTACGTCCCACTCAAGGACGATATGGGCAGCGAGTCGCGTGCCGCCGTGACATCAGGCGTGACCACTTGGGGCGTTCATGCGCCGTCGACTCGCATGGGTCATCCCAAGTTCGCCGAGTTCGTCCAGCCGAACGATGTCGTGTCATTCCACGAGGTGTTCGAGCACTTCAAGGCCGTCGTCGAGCAGGACAGCGCGGTCGACGTCTTTGCCACCTATATGCTCGAGACCGATCAACAGGCTAAAGAGATTCCCGAGTACGCGCGAGACCACGGCGTCACCAGCTACAAGCTCTATCTGCAATCGATGAGTCCCGACGCCGAGCCGTTCTGGCCCGGTCGCCGCGCGGGCCTGGGCCACGGCTTCGACGACGGCGTCTGCTACGAGACGATGGAGCACGTGGCGGCGCTCGGAGCCCCGGGAATCGTTTGCATGCACTGCGAGAACTGGGAGATCGCGCGGATCTTCGACAGGCGCCTCCGCGCCGAAGGGCGCACAGACTGGGCGGCGTGGTCCGACCGCTCTCCCCACTTTCTGGAGGCCCATCACATCAGGACCTACGGCTATCTGGCCGAGGTCACCGGCTGTCCGATCTACATACAGCACGCCACGACCCCCGAGAGCTATCGTGAGATCCTCGATCTCCGTGGCAGAGGGGTGAGGTGCTGGGCGCAGACCGGCCCGCACTGGCTGCATTTCGGCAAGGGTGAGCCCAACGCCTGGCGCATCAACGTTCCGCTGCGGTCACGGGAGAACAACCCGAACATCTGGCGCGCGCTTCGCGAAGACGTCGTCAACGCCGTCGGCTCCGATCATGTCGTGTCGTGGCCGCCAAGTGATTACGAGTCGTCCTTCGATCCCAACATCTGGGAGTTGAAGACGGGCTTCACCTCGCGCGTTGAGATGCTTCTGCCAGTCCTTCTCGAGGGGGTCTACCAGGGCAAGCTCACGCTGGAGCGCCTGGTGGCCGTCGCCTGCGAGAATCCCGCGAGGATCTTCGGCCTCTATCCGCAAAAGGGCTCGCTCGAGGTGGGGGCCGACGCCGACCTCGTCGTCCTCGATCTCGACAAGGTGGTTGAGGTCAGCAACGACATCGTCCTCACCCGGTCAGGCTGGACGGTGCTCTCGGGACACAAGATCCATGGATGGAACGTCGCAACTTTCTTGCGTGGCAAGCAGATGTCCCGGTGGGCACCGGGCGCGCCCGGACCCGAATTCATCGGCGATGCCGACGGGCATTACCTTCCCCGGCGCGTGGTCGAGACCGCTGCTCCCACCATTTCGACCGCATACGCTGAGGTGTGAGGATGGCAATCTGGGATGACGTGATTCCCGAGCAGGATCGTCTGGTCTACGAGGCCGCCGGGTGGGGTCGAAGCGCTGGCTTCGGCGAGCGACCGGTCCTCTTGGTGGTCGACGTGATCTACAACTTTGTCGGCGACAAGCCGGAGCCGATCCTCGAGTCGATAAAGCGGTGGCGCTATTCGTGCGGCGAGGCAGGATGGGATGGCGTGCGCAATCTGCAGCTCCTGATCGCGGCGGCTCGCGAGCGCGAGATTCCCATCTTCTATACGGGCATGGATCGTCGGCCCGATGGCTTTGATCAAGGTGCATGGAATTGGAAGTCGAACCGGTACGCAGAGACGTCCGACGTCGTCGGATCGGTCGGGAACGAGATCGTGAAAGAGGTTGCGCCGGAGCCGGCCGACGTTTATTTCGTAAAGAGGAAGCCCAGTGCGTTTCTGGGCACGCCGCTTCTGGGGCACCTCGTGTATCTCGGCGCTGATACTGTGATCACCACGGGGACGACCACGAGCGGGTGTGTGCGGGCGACTGCGGTCGATGCTGCGCAGTACAACTATCACTCGATTGTGCCAGAGGAGTGCGTGTGGGATCGCGGCACGCTCACTCATAAGGTCAATTTGTTCGATATTCACATGAAGTACGGCGACGTATGCCGAAGGGAGGTCGTGGAAGAGTACCTGCGGTCGCTGCCGCAGAGGCCGTTCGGCGCCAGGACGCCCACGGGAGTGGCGAACGCCGCAGACGTCGGTGCGCATCTGACGGCTGCGGCCGCGGGGTAGGCGCGCAGTGGGTCGGGCGCTCGGAGGCGAAGGCATGCCGCTCGGAGGCGAAGGCATGGCGCTCGGAGGCGGAGGCATGGTGCTGTCCGGCTGCGACGTGCTCTGTCCCGGGGGTGAGGTCAGGGAGAGGATGGACGTCGCGATCGACGATGGGAGGATCGTCGCGATCGAGGGCGCTGGGGGGTTTCGCGCCGTAGATGGATGGCGCCGGATCGATGCGACGGGGCTCGTGGCCGTGCCCGGGCTGATCAACGCCCATACCCACTCGCCCGAGAACTGCCTGCGCGGAGTTGGGGAGAGACTGCCTCTCGAGCTGTGGCTGATGCTGATGTTCGGGGTTGCGGGCACCTATTCACCATACGAGCACTATGTCTGTGCGGCTGCTGGGGCGCTCGAGATGCTCAGGCGCGGAACGACGACCGTAGTCGACCATCTGTGGATGACGCCGCCGAGCAGCGAGGCCGTGGATGCGGTCATGTCTGCATATTGCGATGCGGGGATTCGTGCCTGCGTCGCGCCCCTGATGAACGACATCGATGCCACCGCGGCCTTCGCGCGCGCCGTGGGATTCGATCTCGGCCCCGCGGACATGGCGCGGCAGCTGGGGTTCTTGCCTGCGGAGGACCTTCTCGGTCAGCTCAGGGATTCGATGGAGCGCTGGCAGAGAGGTGGTTGCCGGCGCGTCGGCGTGCTTGCCGGACCGGGCGGCGTCCAGTGGTGCAGCGACGCTCTTCTCCAGGGCATGACGGATATCGCGCGCGACTACGGATCGGGCATCCACATCCATCTGCTCGAGACCAGGCTTCAAGCAGAGGTCTGTCGCCACCGCTTCGGCCACACGGCAGTGCAGGCTCTCGATCGGCTTGGAGTCCTATCGGCGAGATGCTCTCTCGCACACGCAGTTTGGCTGACGGACCGAGATGTCGAGCTGATCGCAGAACGCAACGCGATCGTCGTGCACAACCCGGCCGCCAACGGCAGGCTGGGAAGCGGCCGGGCTCGCATAGCGGATCTCCGGGAGAACGGCGCAACGATCGCCCTTGGAACGGACGGAGCCGCCTCATCGGACAATCAAAGCCTCTGGGACGCCGCAAAGCTCGCCGCACTGATTCACAACGATGGGAGCGACTGGGTCGATTCCCACCAAGCTTTTGCCATGGCGACCAGCGGAGGCGCGTCGGTCATCGGCCGCACCGATGACCTCGGCAGGCTCGCGGTGGGCGCGCGAGCCGACATCGCTCTCATCGAGAGGGCCGGTCCGGGGCTCGCCGGCGCCGCCGACGTGGAGGCCGCGATGGTCCTTTCAGACGGAGGGTGCGGCGTGCGGCATGTCCTCGTGGAAGGCGAGCTGGTCGTGCACGAGGGAAAGTGCATCACGATGGCGGAGGGCGAGATCTTCGAGGAGCTTCGAGCGCTCGTCGGCAAGCGCCTTGCCGCAATGCGCACGCTCCCCCGCAAGACGACTGATGCGCTCGACGCGATGAGGCGATTCCTCGAGCTGACTAATGCTCCGGCGCCAACATCGCAAGCAGGAAACGTTCACAGTTCAACGAGATGAAGGGAGCAAGCGGTGAGGAGGAGACCTATGACTGCCGCGGCCATCGTTGCCGTCGCAATCGGCGTGACAGCGTGCGGCAGCAGCAGCAAACCGGCCGTGACTAAAACGACGGCCCATCAGCACGCCGCGACGACTACGAGCCAAAGCAAGGCTGCACGCGCGATATCCGTCGCGATGGCCATTCCGGGGCCGATCGACGACAAGAGCTTCGATGAAATGGGGTACGAAGGGCTTCAGGAATGCAAAGCGAACGGGGCACGCACGACATACAAGGCGGAAGTGGCGACACCCGAATTCTCGCGGGTGCTTCAGACCTTTGCGCGGAGCAGTGAAGTCGTGATCGGCGACGGGGAAGAGTTTGCTGAAGTGACTGAAAAGCTGGCGCCGGAATTCCCACAGACGAAGTTCATCGTCGCCGCCGACCCGATCAAGCCGCATCACTCCAACGTGGAGGCGCTCGAGCCGAACTCGACGCAGAGCGCATATCTTGCCGGTGTCGTCGCGGGCGAGGCCACGAAGACGAACAAGCTTGGCGGTGTGGGTGGATTCGAATTCCCGGTGCTGAGGGCACAGATGCAGGCCTTCGAAGCCGGCGCGAAGGCGGTGAACCCGAAGGCCACAATGAAGGTCGTCTACCTCGGAAGCTTCGAAGACGCAGCCAAGGGCCGGGAAGCCGCGACGAGCCTCGCAGCATCCGGCGTCGACGTGGTGTACCACATCGCCGACAACGCCGGTGTCGGCGTGATCGACGGCGCGCAGGCCTCCGGCATCAAGGCGATCGGGTGGGGCAAGAATCAACACGCCCTCGCGCCGAACACCGTCATCGCGAGCCAGATCGTCAATCTGGCCGCGATGATAAAGAGCGCGTGCTCAGCGATCGCTGCCGGAAAGTTCGAAGGCGGCGGCGTCGTGATGGCCGGATTGGAATCCGGCGTGGTGGGGCTCTCGCCGATCTACAACGAGCCATCGAGCATCCAGGCGACGGTCGAAAGCTACCGGAAGAAGATCCTCGCAGGGTCGGTGTCGGTGCCTTCGATCGGAGGCGGCATTCCCGCGTCCGGGCCGAAGAGCGACTGACGAAGCGGCCGGAACTGCTCGCGGTGTGAGGTGATGACAGGGCTCGAGCAAGGCATGCGACCTCTGGCCCGCCTTCAAGGCATCGTCAAGCGTTACGGGGACGTGATCGCGAACGACCACGTATCGCTCGAGATAGAGGCGGGGGAGGTCCATGCCCTGCTCGGCGAGAACGGCGCCGGCAAGACGACGCTGATGAATGTCTTCTACGGACTGGCGCGAGCCGATGCCGGGTGGTTGGAGTTCGAAGGGCGCGAGACAGCGCCCCGAAGCCCCCGCGACGCGATCTCCCTCGGGATCGGGATGGTCCACCAGCATCCGCTCGTCGTCGGGTCGCTGACCGTCGCGGAGAACCTCCTGCTCGGTGGCGTCGGGGACGGGACCGCATCGGGAGTGCGGGCGGCCGCCAAGGCAACCGCCAGTGCGATGGCGTTCGACGTCGATCCGACCGCGCGCATGGACAGCCTGCCGGTCTCGCAGCGTCAGCGCGTAGAGATCTTTCGATGCCTCGCGCGGGGCGTGAAGCTCCTGATCCTCGACGAGCCGACGGCCGTGCTCACTCCAGCCGAGGTCAGCGAGCTGTTCGGCCGGTTGCGGAAGTTCGCGGACGAGGGGCGCGCCGTCGTTCTCATCACTCACAGGTTGTCCGAGGTTGTTGAGATCGCGGATCGCGTGACCGTCTTGCGCAGGGGAAGAAAGGTCGGGACGTGGCCGAGGGGCGCCGTCTCCTCTGACGAGCTGGCCACGGCGATGGTCGGACGCATGCCCGAACCCGTCGCGAGGCCGAGGGTGAGCAAAGGGATCGAGACGCCACGACTGAGCGCAAGGAACTGCTCCGGCGCCGACTTGCATGGGCAGGTCGGGCTCGAAAGCTGCGAGCTCGATGTGAGCGGCGGCGAGATTCTTGGCGTGGCGGGGGTCGAGGGAAATGGGCAGACCGTCTTGGCGGAACTTCTGTTTGGCCTGAGAATGCCGGCAACCGGCACGATTGAGGTCGAAGGAAGGCCGATGCCGCTCGTGAGCAGCTGGCTCTCGGCAGGGATCCGCGTCGGCCGCATTCCCGCCGATCGCAGTGCACATGGCCTCGTACCGGATGCTCCTCTCTGGGAGAATCTGTTGACGGGGCCGTATGCGCCCGGATGGCTCAGTACGTTACGGAGGAAAGCCGCGGTGAGCCGTGCGCGCGAAGTCCTAGAAAGCTTCGACGTACGGCCCCCCGACCCCTACGCGCTGGGCAGGGAGCTTTCCGGCGGCAACCAGCAGAAGGTGGTGCTGGCGAGGGAGCTCAGCGTCTCGCCGCGCACCGTCGTTGCCGTCAATCCCACGCGTGGCCTGGATCTCGGCGCGCAGTCCGACATTCAACGCCGGCTCTCCGATCTCCGATCCGAAGGAGTGGCGATCGTCCTCATATCAACCGACCTCGACGAGATCATGGCGCTCTCCGACCGGATCGGGGTGCTCTACAAGGGGACCGTGCGTGGTCCCTATGCGCGCACGAAGGTGACACGAGAGGACATCGGGCGCCTGATGGCCGGGCTCGATGTTGCCTCCACGGAGACAACCCCGGCCGTCGCCGCGGAGCAGATCGCGAGTTGAAGCCGTGACTGTGAGCGACGCAAGGATCGCACGCATTCCCGGGGCAGCGGCTCGAACGCTTTTGGCGATCGCGGGCGCGATGGCGGTCGGCGCCGTGGTGTTGGCGCTTGCCGGCCTGCCGCTGGCAAGCACTTTCGTGTCGATCGCGGAAGGTGCCGTCGGGTCCAGCTTCGCCATACGCGAATGGCTGACCGAAGCCGCGCCCATCACCCTGACGGCGCTCGGTGTGGCGGTCGCGTTCCGCGCCGGGCTGTTCAACCTCGGCGGCGAAGGCCAGATCTACATAGGTGCGCTGGGCGGCGTGATGATTGCGCTTACGCTGACCTCGCTCCCCGGGGCTGTGCTCATAATCGTCGCGTCGCTCGCCGGGATGATCGCCGCGGGGATGTGGGGTGGCATCGCCGGGGTGCTGCGGGCGCGTCTCGGGCTCTCAGAGATCATCACGACGATCATGCTGAACTTCAGCGCCTTTTGGCTGGTCAGCTATCTCGTGCACGGCCCGATCGAGGATCCCCACGGCACGCGCTACCCCTGGACCGAAGAAATCGTCGCGCGCGCTCAGCTTGGAAGCGTAGGCGGCGTGCTTCCAATCGTCGCCATCGTGCTCGCCGGCGTCACGGTGGTGGTTTGGGCGGTGCTCGAGCGCACCGGTGTGGGGTTGAGGATCAAGCACTGCGGCCTCTCTCAGACCGCCAGCCGATTCGCAGGCGTCCGCGTCGGTGGCGTAGTGCTCCTTGCGATGGTGCTCGCCGGCTCCCTCGCCGGCCTCGGCGGCGTGATGAGCCTGTTGGGCGATCAACATCGCCTCTCCGATTTCTTCGCGCCGGAATGGGGCTTCGTCGCCGTCGCGATCGCCCTGATAGGGCGTGGTACGGCACTGGGCACGCTCGCCGCCGGATTGTTCATCGCCGCTGTGCGCAGCGGCGTGGATCAAGCGCAGGCCACAGCACACGTGCCTTCGTCGGTAGCGGAGATCCTCCTCGGCGCGGTTGTGCTTTTCATGATCATCGCAAACGCCGACGTCGTGATGCGATACGCACGGCGCGTCAGTGTGAGCGGTCTCTTCACGACGAGACGACATGCAGGAATTCCTTGAAATTCTCGGATCGGCCGCGCTGTACGCAGCGGCCGTCCGTCTCTTGGTCCCGCTTCTGTTTGCCGCGATCGGCGAGATCTTCGCAGAGCGCGCCGGTCTTGTGAACGTCGGTCTTGAAGCCATGATGTTGATGGGTGCCTTCGGAGGCGTCCTCGGCGCGGTCGACACAGGCAGCGCGGTGCTGGGACTCATCATCGGTGTGGCATGCGGTGTCACGGTCGCCGCGATTCAGGCGGCGATCGCGATAAACCTCGGCGGCAATCAGATCGTCAGCGGCATCGCGTTGAACATCGCGGTGCTCGGGCTCACGTCGTTTTTGGCTCTGACGATCTGGAGGAATGGCAACGTGCCGCCGGTGCCCGGCTTTGGAATCTTGGACCTCCCGGCGCTCGCGAGCATACCGTTCCTCGGAACGGTCTTGTTCCGACAAACCGTGTTCGTATACGTTGCGATCATCGCCGTGCCGGTGGCGTGGTGGGCGATGACGAGAACGACCTGGGGGCTTCGTTTGCGGGCCTGCGGCGAGGACCCTCGTGCGGTCGACAGCCTCGGTATTCCGGTACTGGGGCTGAGGTGGCAGACCATGTTGATCGCGGGGGCGCTCGCCGGGCTCGGGGGCGTGTTCATCTCGCTCGCGGACGTCATGACCTTCAGCAACGACATTTCTGCGGGACGCGGCTTCATCGCGCTTGCGGTGGTGATAATCGCCCGATGGTCTCCGGTGAAGGCCGTCTTTGCGGCTCTGCTGTTCGGCGGACTTGAAGCGCTCGCGCTCCGGTTGCAGACGACGAACCTCCACTTGCCCACGGATCTGCTGCTCGCCTTGCCCTACGTGGCCACGCTGCTGGTGTACGCCGGCGTCGTCGGTCGGACCGTGGCACCTGCGGCGCTCGGCCGGAGCTATACGAGGGCCTGAGCGGGACATGTCTGCCACGAGCTCCTTGGCGAGTCGAATGATCGTAGCGGTCGCGCAACCGCACGTGCAGGCCGGATCGCCGGAGGAGGCGAAGGTCACGGAGGCCCGCGAGCTGGTTCGCCTCGCCGCTGCGGAGAAGGCTCGGATCGTCGCGTTCCCCGAGGGCTACCCCGGGCCACTGCGGATAACCTCCAGCTTCGACGCGAAAGAGGCCATGGTGAGTGCCGCCATGGAGACCGGCTGCGCGGTTTGCTGGAGCCGTGTCGAGCGATGCGCGGACGGCCGGTGGCGACTCGTCGCCTACGTCCACGATCGCGACGGTTGCGAGGTGATGCGCTACGAGCGCGGCCATCCCGCAACTGGAGATGTGCATCCGGCCCTCTCCGGTGCCGCGCTTGCGCCCGGTGCCGAGCCTTCTGTCTTTCGCATCGATGGGGTCCCGATGGGCGTGGTGATCTGTTCAGAGCTCTGGATCCCCGAGGTCGCTCGTCTGCTCGCGGTGGAAGGGGCGGAGGTTCTCTTCGCGCCCGCTGGCGGAGGATTTCGCGAGGTCGCTCCCAACTGGCAGGTGATAGCTCGGGCCCGCGCCGTCGAGAACGAGTGCTATCTCGCTCTGACCCAGCATCTCTTCGGCGACGAGGTGGGTTCGGCGCTGATAGCCGGACCCGAGGATCTCCTCTGCGCTCGCACAGACGCAGGGGTGCTGGTTGGGAGCCTCGACCTTCAGCGCGTTCGCTGGCTGCGAGGACACGACGACTCGATGGAATCTCCGAAGCCGTTCCGGGCGCTGCCCGGGTTGCTGCGCGCCCGTCGGCCTGAGCTCTACTCTCGGCTGGTTGGGCCCCAAGAGGGCCTCTACGACTACAGCGCTGCGGAGCGTTGGAGATGAGCGAGGAGGGTTTCCAGACGGCGCGAGCCGAGCTCGTGGCACGGGCGAAGGAGAAGATTGCGAAGCCGTTCACGTTGAGCGAGGAGCTGACTTTCTTTTGCCCTCAGGAGAATCTCGAGGCGCTTGCGCTGCCGGTCGTCAGCCGCTTCCACGACTGGGCGCGGGAGCGGTGGCAGCCGGGCGCTCGCGGCCCCGCCGTCCTACTGCTGCTCGCCTGCCAGCGCCAGAAGCCGTACACGCTCTCGCGAGAGCACCAGGCCGTGAACGCGCGCCTGTTGCGGTCGGGCTTCTCACCCTTGCAACGGGGCGACTGGCCTCAGGAGCTCGCCGCAGCAAGCCCGCCTGAGCTGCTCTCGAATGCCCCCCTCTTCGGAGGTGGGCTGCAAATCGATCGTGCAGTGATCTCTGAGCCCTTCGGGCTCGTGCCATACGAGGCCATCTATCGCTGGGAGGGCGAGCCTTCGCCATGCGCTCGTTACGACGACCCCGGGCTCTTCGAGCATCGGGGCCTCGCGTGTCCCTGGCGGGACGACTGCACGGCAGAGCCGCGAGGACGGCGATGGGTGTGGAAAGAGGCGGAGCGGAAGGCTTACGTCGAGGTTCACAACCGTCTCGCCGAGCAGATCGCCGCAACGCTGCAGCGCGTCGCGGCGCGCTATGAGCGGATCTTCGCGTATGTTGCGCCGTCCCTCACGCATCGGACCTTTCTCGCGGACTCACGCGAGCGGGCCCAGGCCGGTCTCCCGTCGGCCAGGCGCACTGGCGGCGGACGGCGCGGTGGCCTCGTCGGGGTTGGCGATCTCTCTCCGGGGCTTCTGACCTTGGTGCCGTCCGGTGCCGAGATCGAAGAGATTCGCGACCGTCACAAAGGACGTGTCCCTCCAGGTGTGCTGGAGAGCGCGGAGTGCCTGTCTCTCCTCGCGGGACGGATCAAGTCGGTTGTTCAAGACAAAAGCAGCGAGTGATCGGAGGTGTCGCAGTGAGCTTGGAGGTCCGAAAGGTCGTGACAGTGGTGGAAGAAGTCCTGACGGAAGGCGGCCGCGCTGATGATCCGCCTCTTTTGAAGGTGGCCACCGCCGTGGTCTTCCACAATCCCTATGCCGGGAGGCCGTGGGCTCCCGACCTCTCCGAGATCGTCGATGCGAGCGCCGAGCTTGGCACGCTGGTCGGCGAGCGCTGCCTCGCGGCGAGCGGCAGAGCGGTCGAGAGCCATGGCAAGGCCGTCATGGTCGGCAGCGCGGGCGAGCAGGAGCATGCGAACGCGGCAGCGACGACCGTGTTTGGCAACGCCTTTCGTGCCGCGATCGGCGGCGCGCGCGCCTGGCTGCCGTCGACGACGAAGCGATGCGAGATGGGCGCCCAGATCGATGTGCCACTGTGCTTCAAGGACGAGATCTGGGTGAGATCCCATTACGACACGATCACCGTCTCGGTGCCTGACGCGCCCGGCCCTGACGAGATAGTGCTGATCGGTGCGGTGGCCTCGCGAGGCCGGCTCAACGCTCGCCTTGGGGGAAAGACGAAGGAGGCGGCGAGCGCGGGCGTGGAGGTCTGAGGTGGCCTACGTGATGGAGATCGTTGAACTTGCCGGGCTGGTGACCGGCCGCCTCGGCGACGCGCGCCGCCGCGTCGAGGCGGTGCGAATCACCGACGGGCGCATCGAGGCATTCGAAGCGAGGGGCGGCGCAGACGTTGTCCTGCAGGCGCGCGGAGCGGTCGCCATCCCTGGGCTCATCGATTCCCATGCGCATGTGGTCTTTGGAGACTGGACGCCCCGTCAGAATGCGCTCGGGTGGATAGAGAGCTCGATGCACGGCGGCGTCACGATGATGATGTCGGCATCGGAGGTCCACCTGCCGGGGCGGCCGAGGGATCGGGACGGCGTGAAGGCATTGGCGGTCACCGCGCAGCGGGCCTTCGCCGCCTTTCGGCCGGGCGGGGTGAAGGTGCTCGGCGGCTCCGTGATACTGGAGCCCTCGCTCACGCCAGATGACTTCCCGGGGCTTGCTGCGATGGGCGTCGGGCTGGCGAAGGTGGGGTTCGGCGATTTCGAGCGGCAGGCCGATGCCGCGCCCCTCGTGCGTGCCGCTCAGAGGGCCGGGATCATCGTCATGAACCATACGGGGGGAGCATCGCTTCCAGACTCCTCGCCGGTGACGATCGACGACGTGCTCGCGCTCGGCTGTGACATCATCGGGCACGCCAACGGCGGCACCACCGCGCTTCCCGACGGCGATCTTCCGCGCTTGTTCGAGGCTCCAGGCGCGATCCAGTTGGTGCAGGCGGGGAACCTGCGATCGAGCTTGAAGATCCTCGAGCTCGCAAAGGCGGGCGATGCTCTTCACAGGATCGTGCTGGCCACCGACACGCCCACGGGCACCGGCGTGATGCCTCTTGGGATGATCAAGACGATCTGTGAGCTCTCCTCTCTCGGATCGGTGCCCGCGACGGATGCGATCGCTCTTGCGAGCGGGAACAACGGTCGCGTGCTCCGGCGTGATGAGGGGATCCTGGATGTCGGACGGCCCGGCGATATCGTGCTTTGCTTTGCGCCGCTCGGCTCGGCCCATGCCGACCCGCTCGCCGCGATCGAGCACGGCGACATCCCAGGGATCGCAGCGGTCGTGATCGACGGCAGGCTGAGAGCTCTCCGGTCGCGGAACACTCCGGCGCCTGGTGGGGAGTGCTCGGTGATTCATCGCAACGAGAATGGGGGCGGTTGAACGTGGCAACGCACGAGATATCTGTTCCGGCGCGCGAGGCGCGACTCGCCGACGTGCCGAAGGGCGCCGTTGTTGAGATCGTGGACGTCGAGGGGCAGCAGGTCGGGGATCTGGCCGTGTGGCTGCGTGAGCGTCCAGACGAGTACATGTCGCCGGGACACACCGTTTCATGTCTGGGCAAGCTCGTCCCTGAGGTGGGTGAGGAGATCTTCTCCAACCATCGACGGCCGCTTCTGCGTGTGACCCGCGATGATGTTCGAACGCACGATCTGGTCGTCCCATGCTGCGACCCAGAGCGATATGGGCGCGACTTCGGCCTGACCGAGCATCCGTCGTGTCTCACCTCTCTTCAAGCCGCGATCGCCTCTGAGCAACGCGATCTCAGTCTCGCGGGAGAGCAGTGCTGGAACGTGTTCATGAACAACCGCATCGAGGAAGGGCGGATCGTGACCTACGAGCCGCGACAGGGACCTGGGGCGAAGATCGCGCTTTTGGCGCTCGAGGATCTCATCGTCGCGCTCAGCGCCTGTCCACAGGATTTGACGCCCTGCAACGCGTACAATCCGACCCAGATGGCGCTCAGAGTGCTCACGAGCGGATGAGCGATCCACTCGAGGAGGTCAGGGGTGCGGTGGCGGCTGTCGCGAGGATCCTCGCGAGAGCGGGGTTGGTGGAGGCGTTCGGCCACGTCTCAGCGCGGCTCGCCGACGGCTTCGTGATCACAGCCACCTCGCCGCTCGGAGGGGCCTCGAAAGAGAGCGTCCATGTTCTAGAGAACTTGGGAGACAGCAGCCCACGGGAGGGGGTCCCTCTCGAGGCCGCACTTCACGCAGCTGTGTATCTTGCTCGGCCCGATATTCACGCTGTATGTCGAACCCACTCGCGATTCGTCATCGCGCTCGGCGCGCGTGGACAGGTGCCGCCGATACTGCACGGCCTCGGAGGTCTCGCAGGCACGGTCGCATGGTATGAGGGCAGCGATCTGATCACCGAGCCGAGCCATGCGGAGGCGGTCGCGGATGCGCTTGGTGACTGCGACTGCCTGCTGCTTCGCGCCAACGGCGCGATCGCGACCGGCGCGACTCTCGCTGAGGCGACGGTGCGCGCGTGGTACCTGGAGGAGCGCTGTCGGGTGTTCGCCGATGCTGGGTTTGACGGTCGCCGGCTCGACGAGATGGAGTTGACATCACGATCGCGCTGGTGGGCCGCAGAGCGGGAGCGGGCATGGAGCTGGCTGCGGTGGCGCTTTCGTGAAGAGGAAGGCGCACGGGAGCAGCTGCCTTCGAGCCCGTGCGATCGCGGGGGCCATCCGGGGGAGGTGGCCGGTTGAGGTTCCCCCATGGTCGCAGCGGCTCCAGCTGTAAGGAACGACCATGGCAGAGAGCAGGAAGAAGTGGTCCGCCCCCCCTTGGGTGGTTGACGGTGTGCCTGTGAGGTTCCCGGAGGTGATTGGAGCCGGAGGCGCGCAGCGCCGTAGGCGGAGATCTACCCCGGGGTGCCTTCGAGGCGTGGCGCGAGAAGCTGCGGGAGGGCGGCTTCAAGCGCCTTTCCGGCGGGGAGGAGCACACCGAGCTCGTCGCGCTGCGAAAGCGCGTGCGCGACCTGAAGCGGACGCTTCGCAGGAAGGCCTATGAGCTCGAGATCCTGGGAGAGGAGTTTCGGTCGTGGCAGTGAGACAGCTGCTCGCCTGCGCCCGTGAGCCTGCCGCCGCTGGCCATGGGCCTGCGGTCCTTTCGCGCGTGCTGCAGATGAGCAGGCAGGCGATCTGCCGAGTCCAAGCGAGAGGGCGAGCCGCCGGCGTGAGCCGGTCGCGGGCGGCAATCGAGGAGATCGAGCAGGCGATCGTCGAGGTCGCTTCTGAGACCCCGCCGTCGCCGCGCAGGGCATCACCGCGAGAACGGTCACGCTCGGCACCGACAACGGCTCGGCGCTCACCGCGCGCGAGGCGGCCCGTGCGCTCGGGGCTCGGCGTCAGCCACCGCCGCGGCGGCTGCCGCGATCCCGAGAGCTGCGCGTGCATCGAGTCGTGGTCTCGCTGCCAAAAGGAGCGCTGCAAGCACACCGCGTCCTGAACCGTCAACGCCCAGCGGTCCCATCCGTCCCACGAGCCCAATCTGTCCATGGATCGCGTGCGATGCTGATCTCCGTGGCGAGCCGCGCTCGCGTGGCGAGAAGTTCCAGCCCGTGAGCGTGGTGGCGCCCATCCGCTGCAGCAGCGCGACGCCATCGACAACCGCGAGGCTTCGCTCTTCGGCCATCGTGGCGTCTGCTTCACGTCGGACTTCAGGAACAGCCGACGAGTTCGGCGCCGCGGTGCCCGAACCCTCTCCAGGAGAGCTCAGCTCACGACGCGCGCGGCACGACTGCAGAGGACTTGACCAGATGCGCTGGCAAAGCGGCGTGAGGTGGAGGTGATCGCGACCTTCGACGAGCGGCATGTCAGCGTCGTGCGGCCGCGCTCGTTGTTGGGCGCGGCGGGTCGCGTTGCCCGTTCATAAGGGGGAAGCGGATGCAGTAAAAGAGACACCTCACCCGACATCACAGCAAGCCGAGGCGAGAGTTCTCTCAGCGCCGGAGGTCCTGGCCGATACCGCGCGCGCGACGGGCGAGTGTGCGGCGAGGCGGAGCCGAGAAGTGAATGATGACACAGGACATGTGGCGCTGGGGGAGCCGATTGAGGCAGGAGCTGATCGAGGCCTTCGCGTCTCACCAGTGCCAGGGGTGCTAGACTGCTCACACTGTGCGCCGTATCCCTGGTTACTGGCTGATTGGACTGGTGGCTGCGGGGAGCATGGCCGCAGGTCCGGCGGTCGCGGCGTCCGTGCCGGAATCAAATCTGATCGCCGAACATTTGCCACCGCACACAAACTTCTACGACCAGTGGTCGGAAGTCGGGACGAGGCCGCTGGATGACGTCGGCATCAACGTCGATCGTCACACAAAGCGTGCTGAGGTGGTGGTGAACAACAAGTGCTTCGGCACTTACCGGTTCAGCCTCCTGGGCCCGTCCTTTCGCCAGAGCAATTTCGCCATCGTCCACGTTCCTGTGCGGCGGGGCAGGCTGGCGTTCATCGGCGAGGTCGCGGTCGATCGCGGCATGAACGATGTCGAGGGCAGACGCGTTGAGATGCGGCTCGCGGCGAAGGTGACCGCGAAGGCGATCTCAGGCCGTGTCTCGTTCCCCGCCACGAGTTGCCCGAGGATCCGCTTCGTCGCGCCACTGCGCCGGCAGACGAAGTAGGCGCGCGCTCTGCGGGGGCGCTGGTCAGATCACCTGCACGGCATGCAGCATCGGGTGTGGCCTCGTCTCAGCCACGATCATCGCAGTCGTGACGTGGCTCGCGACCTGACGGGGTGCTCTCAGGCGTGGCCTCGTCTTCGCGGCGATCATCCCATGGCAACGGCTGTCAAGCATCGCGGCCGCCGCATCGCGACCACTGCTCTGCGAAGCTCCTGGCGCATGGAGATGCCGATTCCTGAGGTTTCCGAGACGAACAGAAGCGAGCCCGACGCTCGCGTGGGCTCGAACGCGTCTGTGGTCGAGGGCGAGATGACGACGACGGTTCGGCTGGTGAGGCTGTTGATCACCGCCCTGATCGTGGCCGCTGTGCTCGCCGGCGTCGTGCGGGGCTTCACAGCCGCGGCGTCTGGAAAGGCAGCGGTGCTGGACGGCCTGTACCTGGCGGAGACGATGCTCGCCGGAGTCCTGATCCTGCTCGGGAGCTTCGTCGAGGGGTTCGGCTTCGGACTCTCACTCGGCACGCGCTGGCCCTACACGCGGAACATCCTGGTGCTCCTGATCGACGGCGATCCAGAGGCGGCACACCGGATCGTCGCGACGCTCGTCGGGCTGATCGCCCTTGCCCTGGTGATCCTCGCTCCCGCCTCCGCGACGATCAGCGGCCTGGTGCTGATCGTGCTGACGGCTGTGCTGGGGATCGGCACGCTCCACGTGCTCGCCGGCAGGCTCCCCTCCGTCGTGCATGGCGTACACGGTCTTCTCGCCTATGGCGTGTTTCTCTGCTTCCTGAGCACGCTGTACTTACGAAGGGTGGACTTCTGGTCGTATCTGGGCAACACACCCGCGCTGCATGCGGTGCTCTTGGCGGTGTTCCTCGGTGGCATGACGACCGGACACAGAGGGTTCGGCAAGCCGATCGAAGCCTTCTCCTGGCCGAGGCGATCCCCGCAGCTGGTGATGATCGTGCACCTGGTCGCTGCGCTCGCGGTGGTGGGCACCTTGGGAGCGCTTATGCCGAAGTACCCTGTCGCGTTCTATGTCGCCGTCGCGCAGATCGCGGTGGGCTTTCTGCTGTTCCACGCGGTGAACCTGAAACCGAAGAGCCCGGGCATCCTCGTGGCGCTCCACCAGGGCGTCGTGCTGACGATCACGGTGGCGATCGTGGCGGCGGGACACTGAGAAGCGCATCGCCACCGCTCACCCCGCATCGCCGCCGCTCAACCCGCATCAAAGCCGTCGCGCGAGGCCGGCCGTGCGTCCTCGATGCGCCGAGCCTGCCGCGAAGCCTGTTCGGGGAGGATGCTCCTATATCCTAGATTGGACAATGGTGAACGCGGGTATGTGCGCACGATGAGCGCTCAGGCGCGAGTGCGAGGAGTGGGCAGGCGCGAGGAAGCGCGCGAACGGGTGGTCGTGCGCTTTGCGGGCGACTCAGGTGACGGCATGCAGCTGGCCGGCGGGCGGTTCACCGATGCGACGGCGCTCGGCGGCAACGATCTGGCGACGTTCCCCGACTTCCCAGCGGAGATCCGCGCCCCCGCTGGAACCGTCGCAGGGGTCTCGAGCTTCCAGGTGCACTTCGCCTCGCGCGACATCGCGACCCCAGGCGACAGCCCAGACATGCTGGTCGCGATGAACCCCGCGGCGCTGAAGGCGAACCTGAGCCAGCTGAAGGCAGGCGCCTCGATCCTGCTCGACGAGGATGCCTTCTCGAAGCGGAACCTGATGAAGGCGGGCTACGCCGTCTCGCCGCTCGAGGATGGAGCTCTGCGCGACTTCGAGGTGATGCGGGTGCCGATGACGACGCTGCTTTTGAGCCTCGCAGAGGGGATCGAGGGGGCGAGCTCGCGTGACGCTCAGCACGCCCGCAACCTGTTCGCGCTCGGGCTCGTCTCCTGGATCTACGACCGTCCGACCGACATAACGGTGAGGTGGATCGAAGCGAAGTTCAGCAAGACGCCAGTGGTCGCAGAGATGAACCTGCGTGCGTTCAAGGCGGGCTGGAACTATGGGGAGACGACCGAGTCGCTGGTCGCAGGCCAGGTGCACGTGGCGCCGGTGAAAGACCTGCCCGCCGGCACCTACCGGACGGTGAACGGCACGACCGCGACGGCACTCGGGCTGATCGCGGCGAGCGTGAAGAGCTCCCTGCAGCTCGTGCTTGCCGCCTATCCGATCACACCCGCCTCAGAGCTTCTGCACGAGCTGGCGAGGATGGGCAGGGCCGGCGTGCGAACGGTGCAGGCAGAGGACGAGATCGCCGCCGCCGGCATGGCGCTCGGCGCCTCCTACGGCGGCGCGCTCGGCGTGAGCGCGACGAGCGGCCCAGGCATGGACCTGAAGGCAGAGACGATTGGGCTCGCGGCGGCGCTGGAGCTGCCGCTGGTGGTGATCGACGTGCAGCGCGCCGGACCATCGACGGGCATGCCGACGAAGACGGAGCAGGCCGACCTGCTGATGGCGCTGTACGGTCGCCACGGCGAGTCGCCAGTTCCAGTGCTGGCAGCGTCGAGCCCTGCGCAGTGCTTCGACGCGGCATTGGAGGCGGTGAGGATCGCGGTCCGCTACCGCACGCCAGTGATCCTCCTGAGCGACCTCTTCCTCGCAAACAGCTCGGAGCCCTGGCTGATCCCCGAGGCTGCGCAGCTGGCTGCGATCGACCCGCACTTTGCGAAGCCCCCGAACCCGGACGCGCCCTTCCTGCCGTATGCGCGCAACGACGATCTGGCGCGCCCATGGGCGATTCCCGGCACGACGGGGGCGCAGCACCAGATCGGCGGCCTGGAGAAGGCGGACATGACCGGCACGGTGAGCTACGACGCGAGCAACCATGCGCTGATGACGCGCCTGCGCGCGGCGAAGGTCGCGGGGATCGAGGTGCCCGACCTGAGGGTCGATGGCGATGAGGGAGCGCAGCTGCTGCTGCTCGGGTGGGGCTCGAGCGAAGGGGCGATTCGCGCAGGGGTGCGCCGCGTGCGGCAGCGCGGCCTGAAGGTCGCACGCGCCCATCTGCACCACATGAACCCGCTGCCAGGGAACCTGAGGCAGGTGCTGAGCTCATACGAGCGGGTCCTGGTCCCAGAGATGAACGAAGGACAGCTGGCTCGCGTGCTGCGCGCCGAGTATCTGGTGGACGTGCGAAGCCACGCGAAGGTGGAGGGCCGCCCCCTGTTCGCCTCAGAGATCGAGGCGGCGATCCTGGGGGAGCTCGGATGAGGACGCTGAGCAAGGCGGACTTCCAGTCGAGCAACGAGACGCGATGGTGCCCAGGATGCGGCGACTACGCGATCCTCGCCTCCGTGCAGGCGTTCATGCCCGAGCTCGAGGTGCCGCCAGAGCGGATCGTCTTCGTGACGGGCATAGGGTGCGCAGGCCGCTTCTCCTACTACATGAACACCTACGGGATGCACGCGATCCATGGCCGCGCACCTGCGATCGCGACGGGGCTGGCTGCTGCGCGCGAGGACCTCTCGGTGTGGGTCGTGACGGGCGACGGCGACGCGCTCTCGATCGGCGGCAACCACCTGATCCATGCGATGCGACGCAACGTGCCTGTGAAGGTTCTGCTCTTCAACAACCGTATCTACGGCCTGACGAAGGGTCAGGCATCACCGACGAGCGAGCTTGGAAAGGTGACGAAGTCGACCCCAGGCGGCTCGATCGAGCCCCCTGCGAACCCGATCGCGCTCGCGCTGGGGGCGGGGGCGACGTTCGTGGCGCGCAGCGTGGACCGCGACAAGGAGCACCTGTCAGGCGTCCTGCGCGCTGCGGCCAACCACGAGGGCACAGCTCTCGTGGAGATCCTGCAGAACTGCCCAGTGTTCAACGACCGCGCCTTCGAGCACGTGACCGACAAGCGCGAGGCGTCCGAGAACAGGATCCCCTTGGAGCACGGGGCTCCGATCACCTTCGGCGCTGAGCGCCCGAGGGCAGTCGTGCGCCTTCCGGACGGCTCGCTTGGCATCGTGGGCGCAGAGCAGGCGGATGCGGCGGCGATCGTGGAGCACGATGCGAAGAGGGAGAGCCCCGACCTGGCCTTCGCTCTGAGCCAGCTCGGGGATCTGACCCACGGCCCCGTTCCCCTCGGCGTCTTTCGCGACGTGGAGGCACCTGTTTGGGGACAGACGATCGCCTCTGAGCTGCGCGCCGCTGCCACACGGTTCGGCGAGCGGGAGCTCGACGAACTCCTCCACAACGCGAACACCTGGAGGATAAGCTAGCCGCGATGCTTCAGCGGGGCCGGGGCGGGCTGGCGGCCTCGAGCGGCGGGGGTGGAAGGCTGCGCCGATAGCGCTCGAGTGCGAGCGCTCGCTGGGTGGGATGGTCGACGATCGGGGCGGGATAGTCCCTGCCGATCCAGCAGCCTGATCTGCGCTGCTGGCACTCGCTCATCTGTGAGGGCTGATGGAGGGCACTGAGCGGCACGGCCGAGAGCTCAGGCACCCAACGGCGGATGTAGAGGCCATCTGGGTCGTGCCTCTGTGACTGCAGCGTTGGGTTGTAGAGCCTCCTGGCGACGGGTGCAGGGTCAGTTCCGACGGAGGCGATCCACTGCCAGTTGCCGTTGTTCTGGGCTGGGTCTCCGTCGAGCAGCAGCCGTGAAAACCACTCTTCGCCCTGCCTCCAGTCGATCTGGAGGTCCTTCGTGAGAAACGAGCCGACGATGAGCCGCGCCCGGTTGGGCATCCAGCCGGTGCGGGCGAGCTGGCGCATCGCGGCGTCGACGATGGGAAATCCAGTGATTCCCTGCTGCCAGGCAACGAGGCGCTCCGGGTGCTCCTCCCATTCCATGCCCCTGAGCTGCGCCTGGTGCTCGAGCGAGAGATTGCCGGGCGAGTGCAGCAGCACGTGGGCGAAGAAGTCCCGCCAGCTGAGCTGACGCACCCACGCCTGCGCGCTGGGGTGAGGATGCTGAAGCGCGCGCTGCTCGAGCTCGAGCGCGGAGAGGCAGCCAAACCGGAGGTGGGGACTGAGCCGAGAGGTCGCGCCCTCGGCGAGCGTCTGACTGCCGTGGGCGTACCGATGAAGCCCTGAGCTCAGCCACCGCGAGAGGGCTCTCCTGGCCGCGGTCTCCCCAGGCTGGGCGATTGGGGCGGGCGGCTCGGCTGGAGTGGCCAGAGGGTGCGGTGAGGGCGGATGGCGCACGAGGGTCTCGAGCAGCAGCCGAGGGTGCTGGCGCAGCACGGAGAGGCCCGCGAGATCAGGTGGCGGCGGGAGCCTTCGCGGCGCGGGCAGCAGCAGCCGGCGCGGCATCGTGAGCGACCTGCGGTGGAAGGGCGAGTGCATCTGGTAGG
>JAJYUP010000167.1 GCA_021792455.1 Actinomycetes bacterium
GCGCGGCGGTCTGCTGCCACTGCGGCTCGGCGTCCTTCGGCCGCTGCAGCGTGAGGTCAGGCACGCGGTGGTCCTCCTTGGCGCCGATGCCGACGATCCCGACGAGCTGCAGGCCCGCGGCGTCTGCGCAGGGTCCGAGCAGGCGGTGCAGTTGGCTTGCGATGCGCTCATGCCTGTAGCTGGGCGGAGGGTTCATGTGCAGGACCCCGCTCCACACCTCGTCGCGGTGGTCGAGCCCGAGACGGCGGCGGCGCTCCAGCAGCGCCTCGAGCTCCGCCGGCGGGGGGTCTGGCAACAGGGCGCGCATGGGAGCAAGCGTACCGCTCGTGCTGGGCTGCCAAGCGGTCGCGCGTTCGGTGTCGGCATGGCGGGCGAGCGCACCTGCGAGCGGGGATGGGCAGGCGGATTGCGCTCGCCTCGGAGCGGCTCTCTGCGCGCAGCCGCGGACCCCCCGCAGCGACCGACCCTCGCGGTCAACGTGGCATCCCCGCCGTGGCGGCACGGGATCCCGCATCGTCTCTGGGCCTCGACCCCCGCGCCGGCCGCACCCGGCCCTGAGCCGGCCATCGGGAGGGGCGCCGGTGCGGCCCTGCGGCGGGATTAGTCGAGTTCAAGAACTGTCGAGCGCTGGACTAGAAATCGTGCTTGCGGGCGTTCACGATGGCCTGTGATGGGGTCACCGCACACGTTTGGAGCAGCGGCGGGAAGCGGGTCTGGGCCGGGGGCAGGAGGCGGCCCGGCACTCGCGCAGCGGCAGCTGCGCACGCCGTGCAGCGTTGATGACGGCGGCTGGCTCGAGGATCTGCGCCGCCTCGTCGCCTTCGCCAGCCGCCGCCTGCGCCTGCAGAGCTTCGACCGCGAAGAAATCATGGAGGAGGCGGCGCTGCGGGTGCAGGAGGCGCTGCGCCGCAACACGCCGTCCTGCGAGTCAGAGCTTCGCGCGATCCTCGTCATGAACGTGCGCCGGGCGATCGAGGACTTCTGCCGCGCAGCGATGCGCCGCGCCACCCACGAGCGCCTGACCGAGCCGGCGAGGCGCTCTCCCGGGCGGCCGGCAAGGTGCGGGGGGCGGTGGGGCCGCTCACAGGCCGTCCGGACGAGGTTGCGCGCAAACTGCCCGTCGTTCGGGCCGAACGCAACCCGCGAAGACACGCCGGCGTGCGAGGGCGGGAGCACCGCCTCACACTATGATCTGGCGCTCACCTGTTGCGACGTTGACTGGCTTTTCCACGTCGACAGTGGGGCCAGATGAGATGTCGACTCTCAAGCATCGGCAGAGCGTGCAGAGCATCCAGCCTCCAGCGGGAACGCAAGGCGGTGGCGGGCTCGCTGCGGCAGATCGACACGATCATCTGCGCGGGGCGTCGAGGCGCGTGCGAGCTTCGCGATCACTCACAGAACCGCTCGAGCTCGTGCCTGGGTGGGGCTCGTGCAGAGGGGCGGTGAGGCGCAGTCGGCTCGTGCGCCCTTCACCCCTCAAGCCACTTGGCTTGGCGGTGGCACCTCGAGCTGTCCGCAGATTCCGCGTGCGGTGGCAGCCTTGATCTCACGGTGGCGCGGGACGGTGGTTCGCCGGTCCACCGCGGGGTGTTCCCAGAGCTCGTGCTTGGACGCCTGCGCGCCAGGCGGCACCCGTGAGCGCGCAGGTGCCGCTCGAGATCGCGCTTCTTCACGCAGCGATCTCAACCGGCTCGACGAGTGCCCAACCGGTCGCCGGGATGTCCTCGCCGCTGCTTCGCCGATCCGCGAGCACGAGCTCGATCGCCGCTCGGGCCATCGCGCGCGCCTCCTCCAGGCTGCGCCCCTGAGTGTGCACCTCAGGCAACTCGGGCACGTGGGCATACACCCAGCCCTCGCCTGCGCCCTCGTAGATCACGCTGAACGTATACGAACGCACGCAGGCGAGCCTAGCACCCCAGGTTCGCGGCTCAGCCTCGGCGGCGTTGGGGCCGCTGTCGGCCCCAGTCACATACAGCTGGAGGACCAGCTGTGCCTGACTGTGCGTCTGTGGGCTGCGCTCGATGGGCACGAGCTCTCGATCGTCGGGCGACGTTGCCGGCGAGCGGCGGCCAGCCCGCGTCGATGGCGCCGCCGAGGTCCGATACGGAGGCCCTGCTGGGCTTCATGTGCTGCCGCGAGGATCTCCGCCGAGCGTGCACGGCTGCCCGGCACCGAGTCAGGGAGCAGCCCCTGGTCACGGCCGGACCTATCGGGACGGCAAGCGCCGGTGGACGAAGACGCACCGGGCGTGGATCGCGCGCCGACGGATCGATGACGACCTCGCGCACGCTGCACTCGGCCAGATGCCCGTGCATCTCGACGGCCTCGATCGCCACCTCGACGCTCTCGACCGCGACATCGAGACGATCGCGCGCTGTGAGCGGCGAAAGGGCGTGGTGGAGATCCTCACCGAGCTCCGCGGGATCGCAACCCAACCCGCGAGGCGCCGATCAGCGCCCACCTCAAAGCGGTGATCGGCGAAGAGGAGCAGGCTCGCCGTCCCCACCTCTCCGGCGGCGCGCAGGGGCACAAAAGCGAGGCCGGGGCGTCCCCCCTCTCCGGCGCCCGGGCCTGCGAGGAGCCCTGCGGTCGCCGCCAGACCGCCTGAGGAAGCTCGCTTAGCCGAAGAGCTTCGCGAGGCTGAGGGTCAAGCCCGGCACGGCGAAGCTCAGGTCGATGGTCTCCCGAGTCGTCCCCTCGAAGGGGCGCAGGTCTACCGACAGGTCGCAATACTCGGCATAGAAGTCAGCGTGCGTCCGGTAGGTGAAGCGGTCGGGCAGGCCGAGGCAGCCGCCGGAGACGCCAATGTAGCGATTGACGACTCGGGTGATCTCCGCATCAGTCAGCGCGTTGGGTGGCCGCGGTGCGCTTTTTGCCGCCGCGGATGCCTCCGGCAGGATCGCTGGGGAAGCAGGCCACGGAGCACCGAGCCCATAGAGTTGTGGTGCGGCCTCAGCGACGATGTTGAGATAGTCGTCGAGCGTTGCGACGTTGCGGTACTTCCTGACGCCCCGTCTGAGCGAGGCTGTCCATTTGTCACTGCTCCCCCCGAAGGTTTGCCAAACGCCTGGGGGCTCGTGTTGCAGCAGCATCCCAATCTTGCGCACGTTGATCGGGGACGCTTCCCATGAAGTCGAGGAGAGATGCTCGCTGAAGGCTGCTGCGGACGCGACCACCTCGACCGTGGACGCATCGTCCGGGTCGATGACGTGCTCAACCTCGACGGTGGCGAGCCATCTGAGCGCATCGAAGAAGAGCGCCACGTCATCCTGGGAGTCGGGACACTGAGCGATCCCAAACAGCGAGAGCTGCAACTATCAGGGAGCTGCGTAGTCATCTCTCAGTCCGAGGTTGCAGCTCACGCTGGAGCGTCTCGACGGTCCATGTGGGACAGCTGCATCCGAGGAAGTCGTTGTCGCCGGTCAGGATGGCAGCGTCGAGCAGGAGAGCCAGGGCGACGACGGGCCAGTCCCGTGGGTCACGTGGCACCCGCCGCAGCGCGGTCCGCTCGAAGTCCGCCTACATCTCGCGTGCGACGACCTCGATGGCCTGCGTGTCGATCATGGTGTGCACGGCCTGCTGCAGCACACGTCGTCCGTCCGCCGAAAGGCGTCCGGCGGACTCCATGATGCCGAGCCTGCGCGACAGCTCGTGCTCGGTCTCGCCCCATTGGTCCTCCGCCACGACGACATGCAGGGCCGGGTGCAGGAACAGCTCTCGGCCCCGCTTGCGCAGCAGCTCGCCCACGAGCACGCTGGCGTCGGCGACGACGATCATCCAGGCAAGGGCCGTCGCATGTCGAAGATGCCTGCCAGCTCCTCTTCGCTCATGCCGGTCTCATCGAGCACCTGCTCGACGGCCTGGCCGAGCCGGGCGACGGCGCGGCGCACCTCGTCCTCGTCGCGCTTGAGCGGGACGTAGAAGCCGATCACCCTGCCGTGCCGGTTCACGGCGACGATCTCGGGGCCTGCCAGGTACTTGGTGGCGCGGTCGCGGAACTCGCGGACTCCGACGTTCTTCATCTTGGGCATGTGGTCACCTGATGGTCACATGGTACCTCTATCCAGCGTAGCCGTCAACGCGGGCGGCACGGTTCTCTGCCCGACCGATCCTGACGACGGCAGGATCCGGTCGCGCAGCACTTCCCACCAGAGCCCCCGCTCACCGGCCGGCAGCCCCGCCGCCGACATGCTCACGCGAGCACGCCCGCCGACCATCTGGACGCCATCGCCGCCCGGCCTGCCGAACGCCGCTCCTCCGCCCGCCCTGCAAGAACCCCACGCAGTTCCTGCCGGAGGATGTCCCGTTCGCTGTAGAACTTCGGCGGCGTCCGGGTGCACCTTCTCGAGCTGGGCGGCGAGCGCCTTGGCGTGGTCGGGCTCTGCGCACGCCTCGTTGAGCTTGGCGCGCACCCACGGCCGATCCCGTCGATCAGCACCACCGCCAACTCCAGGTCCGACAGATCGCGGCCGAGCAGCTCCTCGAGCGCGGTACGGGTCTTGGCGATGAACGCGCGCGAGACGGCTGACCTCGACGTCGAACGCGCCTCGGTGGCGACGCGCTCAGTCAAGTCGCAGGTTGTGGTGTAACGCCTCGTCAGCGGGGGTTGCGGGGCTCAGCCGCCCTTAAGCTCCATCACCTCCTCCTTTTCTTCTGATGTGTGTGTGCTGGTCTGCTCCTTCAGGGCGTGTAGTCCCTCGGGAGCCTCCAAGAGGCTCATCGACTCCGCGGAGAGGCAGCGCCTAAAGACGAGCCACTCGTCGTTGTGCTCGAGCAGCAGCGA
>JAJYUP010000168.1 GCA_021792455.1 Actinomycetes bacterium
CAGGATCAAGACCAGCTCACGTGCGCAGAGGATCTGCTCGCGGTGAAGGGGCAGGCGCTGAGGCAGGCGGCAGAAGCCGGAGTGCTCATCCTCGGGGTCTGTGGCGGCTACCAGCTGCTCGGCCACTCATACGAGATCTCCGCAGAGCGGCGAATCGAGGGCCTCGGACTGCTGGATGCGTGGACTGTTCGCGGTTCAGGGCAACGGCTGATCGGCAACATCGCGATCGAGCTCGAGCTCGACGCCGCGCGCGAGGGCGCTCCCCAGCCACACGCCAGTCCCCAGCCACACGCCGGTCCCCAGGCGCACACCAGTGCCGAAGCGCACGCCACTCCCCAGCCTCGCGTTCTCGCAGGCTTCGAGAACCACGGCGGGCGCACTCACCTCGGTTCCGGCCAAGCGCCGCTTGGCAGAGTGCTGCGGGGACATGGCAACGATGGGCGCAGCGGATTCGAGGGCGCCCGCACCCGCAACGTGATCGGCACCTACCTGCATGGGCCCCTGCTGCCAAAGAATGCGTGGTTTGCAGACTGGCTGATCGCAACCGCGCTTGGCGTCCGACCAGATCAGCTGCCCCCTCTCGACGATGCCCTCGAGCAGCAGGCGCATCTCTGCGCCCGGCGTGCCGCGGGCGTCTGAGCACTGCGCGTCCCTCGGTGGCGCCCTCGGCGGCATCTGTGACCGCCGCCGCTGCAGGTAGCATCGAACAGATGGAGCTATCCGACTATCAGCGGCTCTCACGTCGGACCGCGCAGTACCCGAGGCACGCCTCGCTCTGCTATCCCGCGCTCGGTCTCTCAGGCGAGGCGGGCGAGGTGGCTGAGCACGTGAAGAAGGCGATAAGGGACGACGGCGGGCAGGTGAGCCCTGAGCGCCGCGAGGCGCTGAGCAGGGAGCTTGGCGATGTGCTGTGGTATCTCGCTCAGCTTGCAAGCGAGCTCGAGCTCGACCTCGATGCGATCGCGCAGGAGAACCTCGACAAGCTGCTCTCCCGCCAGCGTCGCGGCGTGCTGTCAGGCAGCGGCGATGATCGCTAGCGTGGCAGCTCAGCTGATGGCGAACCGTCCGTACCGATCTGCGAGGCGATCTGGCAGCAGCGCCCGCACACGCACGCCCTCAGGTGTGTCCACACGGTCGATCCTGCCCGCAAGCGCGTGCAGCTCGGCGAGCTTGCCGCCATCGCTGTAGGGGACGAGCAGATCGACGCTGCGCATGCTGGGGCGCAGCTCGCGCGCAAGCGCGTTCGCGAGCTCGGTGAAGCCGGCGCCGTTGCCTGCGCTCACCAGCACGGCCTCAGGATGGCGCAGCCGCAGCTCCTCCCAACGCCGCTGATCGATGAGGTCCGCCTTGTTGCAGACGAGCAGCCGTGGGCTCTCACCTGCGCCGATCTCCTCGAGCGTGCGCTCGACCGCTGCCTTCATCTGCGCGAAGCGGTGCTCTTCGGCGCTCGCGTCGATCACGTGCAAGAGCAGGTCCGCCCGCACCGTCTCCTCGAGCGTCGCGCCGAACGCGTCGATCAGCTGGTGCGGCAGCTTGCGGATGAACCCCACGGTGTCCGTGAGCAGATGGCGGCGGCCATCGATCTGCACGACCCTAGTCGTCGGATCGAGCGTGTGGAACAGTCTGTCGCCGACGGATGCGTGGACGACGAGATCGCCCTCGAAACCGCTCGTCTCGGGCAGTGGTCGGCGTCGCGCGTGGCGGGTCGCCTGAGGGCCTGCGCGCCCCGAGCCGTTGCGCTGGTGGTGAGCGCTCTCTCCGAACACGTGGGTGAGCGCGTTCAGCATCGTCGACTTGCCGACGTTCGTGTATCCAACGAGCGCGATCTTCGGCAGCAGGGCACGTTCGCGCTCGGCACGCATCACCGCCCGGGAGCTCTTCACGCCCTCGAGCCTGCGGCGCAGCGCGGAGATCCGATCGCGCGCGAGGCGCCTGTCGGTCTCGATCTGGCTCTCGCCAGGCCCCCTCGTGCCGATGCCGCCGCCGAGCCGCTCGAGGTGGCTCCACAGACCGCGCATCCGGGCGAGGTTGTATTCGAGCTGCGCGAGCTCGACCTGGAGCTTGCCCTCAGCGGTCGATGCGTGAGCGGCGAAGATATCGAGGATCACAGCGGTCCTGTCGAGCACCGGCAGGCCGAGCTCCCGCTCGAGGTTTCGCTCCTGGCGCGGGGTGAGCTCATCGTCGCAGGCGATGAGGTTCGCGTCGCACTCCGTCGCGAGCGCCCTCGCCTCGATCAGCTTGCCAGGGCCGATGTAGGTGTTTGGATGGGGCTGCTCCCGCCGCTGGACGAGCTCGCCGACTGTCTGGACCCCTGCGGTGCGCAGCAGCTCCTGAAGCTCCTCCAGGCCCTCCCCATCCGCCTCGCCTGCGCAAGAAGCCAGCGCAGCGATGCACAGAGCTCGCTGTCTCGCTCGGGGGCTGGCTCGGTGCATCCGCTTTCAGAGTAGTGCAGCCTGGCGCCTGCGCTCGACAAGCGCCCCCTACAGCGCCGCGATGCGCCTCACCGCCTCCTGCAGCCTCTCGTCAGGCGTCGTCAGCGAGATCCGGAACCAGCCCTCCCCGCTTGGCCCATACGCGCTGCCCGGCGAGATCACGACGGCGGCGTGCTCGAGCACGTGCTCGCAGTAGGCGACGGAGCTGCCGAAGCCCTCAGGCACGGGCGCCCACACGTAGATCGTGCCTCTCGGCGGCTTCACCTGAACGCCCGCCTGCTTCAACGCTGAGCAGACCAGGTCACGCCTGATCCGGTAGAGCTCCCTCATCGAGGCGACCTCTGCGTCTGCGTCTGGCGAGAGCGCAGCGATTGCCGCGAGCTGCACCGCCTCGAACAGGCCTGAGTCGATGTTCGTCTTCAGGCGCCAGTAGAGCTCGATCGCCTCTGCGTTGCCAAGCACTGCAGCGCAGCGCCAGCCCGTCATGTTGTACCCCTTCGAAAGCGAGAAGACCTCGATCCCGACGTCCTTCGCTCCCGGCGTCGCGAGGAAGGAGGGAGCCCTGTAGCCGTCATAGGCGATCTCCGAGTAGGAGTTGTCGTGCACGACGAGGATGTCGTGTGCGCGCGCGAACTCGACGACGCGCTCGAAGAATCCCGGCGGCGCGATGGCGCCCGTCGGGTTGTTCGGATAGTTGAGATACATGAGCTTTGCGCGCCTGCGCGCCTGCGCGCTGATCGCGCGCAGGTCGGGCGTGAAGCCGAGCTTCGGCAGCAGCGGCATCAGGATCGGCTCGGCGCCGACGAGCAGCGGTCCCGTGGTGTAGACGGGGTACCCAGGGTCTGAGGCGAGCGCGGCGTCACCGACGTCGAGGAAGGCGAGGTTGAGGTTGAAGATCGCCTCCTTTGCGCCGATCGCTGGGATCACCTCCCGCTCAGGGTCGATCTCGACGTCGAAGCGGCGCTCATAGAAGTCGCTGATCGCGCCTCTGAAGTCCGCCCTGCCGCGATTGGTCGGGTAGGTGTGGGTCTCCGGCTCGGTCACCGCCTCCTGCATCGCCTCGACCACGAGGGGCGGAGTCGGCCGGTCGGGGTCGCCGATGCCGAGGCTGATCACGTCCACCCCTTCGGCCCTCTTCTGGGCGATCTTGCGCTCGAGCTCCGCAAACAGATAGGGCGGGATCGCGTTCAGTCGTTCACTTGGTCTCATTCAACTCCTCTATGAGGTCTTCGCTGAGGCGGCCGGCGAAAACAGGCCGCGCCCATCCCGTCAGGTGCACATCGAGGTCCCCGTCGACCTCGACGAGCAGCTCTCCGCCACCGAGGATCACCCTGACAGCATGCCTCGAGCTCGACTGGCGAAGCTGACCTGTGCCGAGCAGGTGAGCGATCGCCGCGCCGATCGCCCCCGTACCGGAGGAGAGCGTCTCGCCGACGCCCCGCTCGAATATCCGTGCCCGGATCGCGGCAGGCTCATCCCTCGCGCCGCCGGGTGCCCGTCGTCCTTCAACGCCGCCGCCAAGCTGCGCATACCAGGATACGTTCGTCCTGTTCGGGAACATCTCGCTGCCTTCGATCGCAGGTCCGATCGCGGCGAGATCGAGCTGCTCGAGGCTCTGAGGATCGGCGACTTCGATCGCGCACTGCGGGTTTCCGATGCTGACGTGGCGAAACGCCCAGTCACGCCCACCTGAGTGCACGCTGCCAAGGCCGCTCTCCCGCCCCCCTGGGTGGTCCTTCGAGGTGAGGCTCGCCCTGCCCATGTGCACGCGGCAGGTGCTGGCGTCGATGATCTGCGCGCTGATCAGCCCGGCGTCGGTCTCGATCGTGAACGAGTCCTCTGCGACCCAGCCTCGCCTGCGCAGGTAGAGCAGCGCCTGCCGCGCGCCATTGCCAGACAGCTCCGCAGATGAGCCGTCAGGATTGAAGATCTGCAGGCGAGCGACGGGGCGCTGAGCGTCGCCTCGCCTGCCTTCCCCAGTGCGAGCACCTTCCGCGCGATCACCTCCCTGGGGATCGCCCTGCGCGCGAGTGCCCTCCTGGAGAGCGCCATGGACTCGAGCGTCTTGCTGGGCATCGCCCTGCGCGCGAGCGCCTTCCGCGCTCTGGCGAGAGGAATCACGATCCTCAGGGCGCGAGAGCACGAGCAGGCCGTCGGATCCGATCCCGAGGTGGCGGTCGCACAGCATCGTCACGCGAGCGGCGGTGATCGCGAACGGGAGCTCGTCTCGCTCCACGATGAGATAGTCGTTGCCGAGTGCCTGCCACTTCTCGAACTGCATCGGGCGCGCCAGTCTACTTCAGGCCTGCGCCGGGCA
>JAJYUP010000001.1:0-58503 GCA_021792455.1 Actinomycetes bacterium
GCCAGCCGCACCCGCAGGGCCAGCCACACCCGCAGCGCCAGCCGCACCCGCAGGGCCAGCCACACCCGCAGCGCCAGCCGCACCCGCAGCGCCAGCCGCACCCGCAGCGCCAGCCGCACCCGCGGAGCCAGCCGCACCCGCGGAGCCAGCCGCCTCACCGGGCACAGGAAGAAGGTCGCGGGCGCACAGCAATGCGAGTCTCGTCCGGCGCAGGAGCACATCACCGATCGTGCGCGCCTGCTCTCTGCGTGCGGCGAAGGCCACCTCTGCGAGCAGGTCTGGCATCCCATCGACGATCGGATGGGCGAGCGCTTCCGCCTCTGAGGCGATCGAGAGGACCTCGATCGCATCGTGACCGTAGCGGCTCGCGAGCAGAGCACAGGACTCCCTCGAGACACCTCCACGCGCCCACAGCTGCTCTTCGGAGATCGGCTCGCCTATCGGGATCTCATGCGTCCTGCAGGGCGCATCGAGCGCCTCGCGCTCCACTATCCGGTCGACGGCCATCTTCGCCATGCGCCGCCACGTCGTCAGCTTGCCGCCCGTGATCGTGATCATCCCGCTCGAGCTCTCGTACAGCTCCGCCTTTCGCGAGATGTCGACTGAGCGGCCAGAGTCGCCGGTCGCGATCAGTGGCCGCACCCCCGCAAACGCGCCAGTCACGTCATCGACGCGCAGATCTGTCGCGAAGAAGCGGTTCACCGCGTCGAGCAGGTACTCGATGTCCTCCTCGGGGGGCCTGACGTGGGAGAGATCACCGTCGTAGTCGCTGTCGGTCGTGCCGATCAGCGCCCGTCCAAGCCAAGGCAGCGCGAAGATCGTGCGGTTCCCACCTGCGGGAACGATCGCGCCCGCGCGGAGCGGCAGCTGCTCGCAGGCAAGCGTGATGTGCGTGCCCCTGCTCGGCCTGATCTTCGGCAGCTCCGCCTCCCGCATCTCCTCAGGACGCAGCTGGTCCGCCCACACCCCGGTCGCGTTCACGACAGATGCCGCCTCGATCAGGTGCTCCCGCCCGCTCTCGAGATCGAGGGCGACCACCCCTTCGGCGCGGCCAGAGCGTTCGAGCAGCGAGACCGCGTGCATCCTGTTCGCGCAGATCGCCCCGAAACGCTCCGCCTCCGCGAGGACCGCGAGCACGAGCCGGGCATCATCGGTCTGGCAGTCGTAGAACAGGTAGCCGCTCGTTGGGCGCCTGCCTCTCAGCGCGGGCAGCAGCTCGCTCACCTCCTCCCCACTGATGGTGCGGTGGCGCTCAGGGCTCCAGGCCGCCCCCTCCGGCGGCAGGCGGTTCCCAGAGCCGCCGCCCTGCGCGCCTCTGCGCGCGAGGCGCGCCCGCACGCTGCCGGCCCGGACTGACATGACGTCGTAGAGGTTGAGCCCGAGGCCCGTCATCCGGTCTGGACGGGAGCCTTCGAACGCCGCGACGACAAGCGGCAGCGGACGCACGAGATGGGGAGCGAGCTTCGTGAGCAGCTGCCGCTCGAGCAGCGCTTCGCGCACGAGCCCGAGGTCGAAGCTCTGCAGATAGCGCAGCCCCCCGTGCACCAGCTTGCTCGAGCGACTCGAGGTGCCTGAGGCGAAGTCAGCGCGCTCGATCAACCCAACGCTGAAGCCGCGCGTCGCCGCGTCGAAGGCGACGCCCGCTCCCGTGATCCCGCCACCGACGACGAGCAGGTCCAGCTCGCCCGCAGTGAGCGCATCCACAGCCGCGCTGCGCTGAAGCATCCCCTCAGTGCCTCGAACGGCCGCGGCTGCGCTGCTCACACATCCCGTCGAGGCCGCTCAGACATCCGCGAGCGCACTGATGATCTCGCTCACGGCGCTCTTCGCGTCGCCAAAGAGCATCGAGGTCTTCGGGTCGAAGTAGAGCTCGTTCTCGATGCCCGCGAAGCCGGGGTTCATCGACCGCTTGATGACGATCACAGACCTGCTGTCGGCGACCTCGAGGATCGGCATGCCGTAGATCGGCGAGGAGGGCGTGTTCTTCGCGGCCGGGTTCGTGACGTCGTTCGCACCGATCACGAGCGCAACGTCGGTGCGCTGGAACTCTGGGTTGATCTCGTCCATCTCCTTCAGCTGATCGTATGGCACATCCGCCTCCGCGAGCAGCACGTTCATGTGTCCGGGCATCCGCCCGGCGACCGGGTGAATCGCATACTTCACGTCCACGCCGCGACGCTCGAGCTCAGAGGCGAGTTCCCTGACTGCATGCTGAGCCTGGGCGACCGCCATCCCATAGCCGGGCACGATCACGACCCTGCTCGCATAGCCGAGCTGGATCGCCGCATCCGCTGCGCTGATCGAACGCACGACGCCCGCGTGCTCACCAGCGCCTGCCGCCCCAGCAACAGCGCCTGTGCCGCCGAAGCCGCCCGCGACGATCGCGGGGATCGAGCGGTTCATCGCCTTGGCCATCAGGTTCGTGAGGATCGTGCCGGAGGCGCCGACCATCATTCCGAACACGATGAGCGCAGGGTTGTTCAGCGCCATGCCCGTCGCCGCGGCGGAGACACCTGTGAACGCGTTCAAAAGCGCGATGACCACCGGCATGTCGGCACCGCCGATCGGCAGGACGACGAAGTTGCCAAGCGCCGCAGCCGCAACCAGCATGCCGACGAACGGCCATTCAGAGTGAGCCCCGGCTATCAGATACACGCCGAGACCGAGTGCAACGCAGAGCAGCAGGAGGTTGACGAGCTGCTGCGCTGCGCCAAGCGTGATCGGCCGCCCTGGCAGCACTTCCTGCAGCTTGCCGAAGGCGATGTTCGATCCCCAGAATGACACTGAGCCGATGATCGCCGCAAGCACCGAGAAGATCGCGACATAGGTCGGCAGGGCGGCGAGATGAGCTCCAGAGGCCGCGCTGTCGGCGCCATATGTGGAGCCATGGCTGCGAAACTCGACCCAGGCGATCAGCGCGACTGCCCCACCACCGACGCCGTTGAAGAGCGCGACCATCTGCGGCATCGCGGTCATCTTCACCTTCCGCGCCGCAGGAATCCCGATCGCCGCGCCGAGCACGATCCCAATCGCGATCAACCCCCAGTTGCCCTCGCCCTTACTCAAAAGCGTCGCGATCACGGCAATCGCCATCCCGACGGCCGCGATCCTGTTGCCGCGCACAGCCGTCTTCGGGCCGACGAGACCACGCAGGCCCTGGATCATCAGGATGAAAGCGACGATGTAGAGGCTGTAGGTGAAGCTCGCAGACTGCACGACGCTCGTCGCGACCGGCAGCGAGCTCATCCACCGGCCCCCGTCTGCGAAGAGCCTGACCCTGCAGCGCTCCGCTCCGGCTTTTGTCCGTCGGCGGGGGAGCTCTCCGCAGCTGTCGGCTTCTTTGCCTTGAACATGTCGAGCATCCTGTCCGTCACAAAAAAGCCGCCGACGATGTTGATCGTGCCAAACATCACCGCGATGACAAGCAGCGCCTCGCTCAGCGCCCCGAGTTTCGCGAGCCCGAGAAGAAGCAGCGCGCCGACGAGCACGATGCCATGGATCGCGTTCGTGCCTGACATCAGCGGCGTGTGCAGCGTGTTCGGGATCTTCGAGATGACTATGAACCCGACGAAGCCGGCGAGCACGAGGATCGCGAGGTTCGTCGTCAGCACGCTCGCGACGATCAAGAGAGCTCCCCCACCTTCATCGAGAAGCACGCCGTACGACGGCGGAGCCTCTCCGACGGCAGAGATCGCAAGACCTGCGCTGTGACGCTCAAGACACCCCTCCTGTGATGGCGGCCGCGTCGAGAGCGGCCTTCGCTCCGTCATGGACCACCTCGCCATCGCGGACGATGCAGGCACCGCTCACGATCTCGTCATCGAAGTCGAGGTGGATCTGCCCGTCCTCGCCGACGATCAGCTCGAGCAGGGCCAGGACGTTGCGCGCGAACAGCTGGGAGGCGTGCTCAGCCATGCTCGCAGGGAGGTTGAGCGGCGAGACGATCTTCACGTCGTGCCTCACGATGACCTCTCCAGGAGCCGTCAGCTCGCAGTTGCCGCCAGCCTCTCCCGCGAGATCGATGATCACCGACCCCGCCCTCATGCCCTTCACCGCCTCCTCCGTGATGAGCTTCGGCGCGGGACGCCCTGGAACGAGAGCGGTGCTGATCACGACGTCGAACTCCTTTATCGCCTCGGTCAGCGCCTGCTGCTGGCGTTCCCGCTCCTGCTCTGTGAGCTCCCGCGCATAACCGCCTTCGCCGGCAGCCTCGAGCCCGAGGTCGAGCCAGCTCGCACCAAGGGAGGCGACCTGCTCAGCCACCTCTGGACGCACGTCGTAGCCGGTCGTCCGGGCACCAAGCCGCCTCGCTGTCGCAAGCGCCTGCAGCCCCGCGACACCTGCCCCGAGCACGAGCACCTTCGCGGGCGGGATCGTGCCGGCCGCCGTCATCAGCATCGGGTAGAAGCGCCCGAGATGCTCCGCGCCCAGCAGCGCCGCCTCGTAACCGGATACGTTCGCCTGTGAGGAGAGCGCATCCATCGCCTGAGCGCGCGATATGCGGGGAATCGCCTCCATCGCGATCGCAGTCGCCTTCGCCTGGGCAAGCGCCTTCGTCGTGCTTGGGCTGGTCAGCGGCGCGAGGAACCCGATGAGCAGGCACCCCTGCCCAAGCATCGCGATCTCCTCCTCGCTTGGTGGTGCGATCTTCAGCACGACATCGCATCTCCACACCTCAGCGGCCTCTCTGCTCAGCTGTGCCCCTGCCGCAGCGTAGGCGGCGTCTGGCAGCAGGGCACCCTCCCCTGCGCCCTGCTCCACGAGCACCTCGACTCCCATGCCCGTCAACTTTGAGACGACCTCAGGGACGAGGGCGACCCTCCGCTCCCCAGCGAGCCGTTCCTTTGGCACTCCGACCTTCATGGTGCGCGACAACGTACCCGATCGCGCTGGAAGGCGACGTGCAGGACACCGACGACCGCCGACCTGCAGCGAATGCACGGCAGGATGACACCCCAAGGACGGGATATGCGAGACTCGCAGGTGCTTTGACGGTCAATCTCACGAGGATCTACACGAGGCTGGGCGACGCGGGGCAGACCCACCTCGGCGACATGAGCAGAGTCTCGAAGCTCGAGCCGCGGGTGGAGGCGTATGGCACCGTCGACGAGCTCAACGCGACGATTGGGCTCGCCCTGCTTTCGCCTGCGCTCTCCGACAGGAGTTCCCAGTGGCTGCGGCGCATTCAGAACGACCTGTTCGACGTCGGCGCCGATATCGCAGTGCCGCCGAGCGCCGACGAGCGAGGCGAGAGCAGCGAGAGCGGAGCGGGCGCGAGTGCCGAGGGAACCGACGTCGAGGCAAGCGGAGCCGCGAGCAGGCACAAGGCCCCGAGGAGCAGGTTGCGCATCACCCCTCAGTACGTCGCCTGGCTCGAGCAGGCCTGCGATGAGGTGAATGAGGCGCTGCCGCCGCTGCGTTCGTTCGTCATCCCTGGAGGCAGCGAGGCCGCCGCGCGCATCCACATCGCCCGCACCGTGTGCCGGCGGGCGGAGCGGAGGGCGCTCGCGGTGCCTGACCTCAACCAAGAGGTGATCCGCTACCTCAACCGGCTCTCCGACCTGCTCTTCATACTCGCGCGGGCGGCAAATGAGCTTTCAGATCAGACGAGAGGTGACGACGGCGAGGAGAGCGCGGACCGCGGTGAAAGCGGCGCAGCCCGAGCTCTGCGCGGCGCAGACGAGAACCGCACAGGCAGAGCAGACCACAGCGGTCGGGGTGGCGAGGAGCACGCTCCGCCTGATGCGGATCGCCCCACGACGTCGCTGTGGCAACCTGGCGCCCACGAGGGAAGGGATCTCCCGCGGCAGGAGGGCTGATCGGCGCGGCGTCGAGTCTTCGCAGGCTGGCGCCCTGCACCGAGCGCCAGCTGCCTGCGCCTGACTGATCGAGGGCACCCGACGCCCTCCGCCGTGCGGCTACGGCCCTGCGCTCTCGCGAAGCAGGGACTTCAGAGCGGCCATCCACCGGACAGCGATCGCCTCCGCCCCCTCGAGAGCGCGCCTTGCAAGGGTCGCCGCACGCGCAGCTTCACCGCCCCTCGAATGAGCCGCCGGCGGCACCGCCCCCGCCCTCGCTGCACTGCCGCCCTTCGAGGCGCTGCCGCCCTGGGGGCCGCCGCCGCGCTTCGAGCCGCTGCCCCCCTTCGCGCCGCTGCCCCCCTTCGCGCCGCTCCCGCCCTGGCGGCCGCTCCCGCGCTGCTTCGTCGCGCTCCCGCGCTGCGAGCCGCTGCCCCCCTGTCGCCCCTGTCGCCCCTGCTCCACTGGCCTCTGCGCTTGCGAGACTGGCAGCGGCTTCTCAACAAGGGCGGGAAGCACCTCTGAGGTCACCCACACAGGTGTCTGGGCGCTTGCCTGCGAGTAGCGGATGCTTCCATTTCCAGCTTGAAGGCCCAGCAGATAAGCAAGCGGAGAGTGATCCATCTCTGAGAGCGCTTTGACGGCGAGAAGGCCCTGGACGGCCCACGCAGTCGACTGGGCGTTCGCTTCACCGCCGGCCTGCTGTGGGAAGCCGCCACTTCTCGCCTGGGCTGAGGCCAGGTAGGAGACGGCGCTCGAGACCACGTGGCCCCTCCCAAGCCCAGCGGCGGCGAGCGCCTCGAGCACCGCGCCTGTGTCATCGACTTCGCTCGATGAGCCCCTGCCTGCAAAGCTGAAGCCTCCGTCTTCGTTCTGCTGCGAGGTCAGCCACCGCGCGGCGGCGTCGATCGCTCCTGAGCGCGCAGCGATCCCTGCCGCCCTCAGCGCGAGGATCGCAAAGGCAGTCGTGTTCACCTCGCCTTCGAAGGAGCCGCTCGACTCGCGCGCAGCCATCAGGCGCGCAAGCAGCTCATCGGAGCCCAGCTTTTCGGAGGGCAGCCCGCAGGCGTGCAGGGCGAGCATCGTGCGCTCGATGTCTCCGGTGGATTCCAGGTGCGTTGAGCTCAGGGAAAGCGCCTGCGCCAACGTCGGTCCGCCGCCGTCGCGCACTTCGCAGCCTTCGCCGCCCGCCGCCGCAAGGCCGATCGCCGCCCAACCTGTGTAAAGCGAAGTGCTCTCAGCGCCGGGAGACGCGCCGAAGCCGCCGTCAGGCCTCTGCGCAGAGGCGAGATAGCGGACGGCCGCCTTCACCGCCTCCTCGAGCGACCTGTGCCCTCCCGTGCTCAGGGAGGCAGCAGACGCGCGCTGAGGGGAGACCGACGCGAGAGCGAAGCAGATCAGCGCCGAAAGCAGACAAGCGCCTGCAGCCCCGCTTCGCCAGTGCACGGTGCTTCTCGCCTGCGCGCGGCGCAGCAGCCGCACGAGCTCAGGGGCGAACGCAAGCCCGAACAGAAACGTTGAGATGATGTTCGTCAGATCGAAGGGCAGCGCGCTCGCCGCTGTCGCGAGGAACGCCGCTGGCGTGTGGATCGCACCGAGCGTCCAGGTGTAGAGGTTCATCACTTCATTGGCGATGAACGCCGCAAAGGCGCAGCCCAGGGCGAGTGTCAGTCGTTTCAGGCGGCGGCGGCTCATCTTCGCCGCTGCCGCGCCGAGCAGCCCGACGATGCCCCAGCCCGTCATCTGCCACGGGGTGTATGGGCCCTGTCCGAAAACCATGTTTGAGGTCAGCATCCCCAGCGCGCCGACGACGAACCCAGGCAGCGGCCCAAGCGCGTAGCCGACGGCGAACGTCATCGCCGTGATCGGCTTCACCTCGTCGAGCGCTGCGAAGGCGTCCCTGCCGAGCGCCGCCAATGCGGACAGCGTCGCCACGAGCGCGACCGTCCGCGCTGAGGGCCGTGAGCGCTCATAGGCAAGCCAGCCTGCCAGAAGCGCAGCCGCTATCACCGCAAAGGATGCGACTGGCCAGCTCACGCCGCGATCTCCCCCGCCCCAGCCCGCCTCACAGCCTCCGCTCCCTGCTCTGGCAGCAGCGCTCCTGAGAGCCCTCCGAGGATCCTTGCCGTCTCGGTCGCGAAGTACCAGCCGCCGGCGAGCAGCTCGCTGCTCTGTCCGTCGGCGATCACCTCTCCGTCGGCGAGCAGGATCACGCGCTCTGCGCACGCAGCCGCAAACTCTGGATCGTGGGTCGCGACGATCACCGTCTGCCCTTCGCGTGCGCGGCTCCTGCACTCGACTGCGAGGGCAGCCTTGCTCGCGCGGTCCATCCCCCTCGTCGGCTCGTCGAGGGCGAGCACGCTCTGCCTTCGAGCTGGAGGGCTCACGATCGCAAGCGCGAGGCGCTCACGCTCCCCTCCGGAGAGATCCCTTGGGTGCCGATCCTTCAGGTGAAGCAGCGAAGCCGCCGAGAGCGCCTGCTCTGAGGCTTCGGCGGCGACGGTGTCCCTCAGAAAGTAGTCCGTCGGGTTCTGCAGAAGCAGGGAGACGGGGCCAGCCGCCTCGATCCTGCCGCGCGTCGGCTTCATCAGGCCCGCGGCGTGGCGCAGAAGGGTTGACTTGCCAGCACCATTGCGTCCCATGAGTGCTACGGTCTCGCCCGCCTCGAACCTCAGGGTCACTCCGCGCAGGATCGCCGCGCCCCCCTTCAGCTCATGCCAGACGTTGCGAAACGCAAGCATCGGCTCGCCTGACGATTGCGCTCGCAAGGGCAGCGGCACCCGCCACCGCTTCAGCGCTCCGCCCGCGCGCGCGTGAGATCTCAGTTGCCGGTTTTCAGGGGTGGCGGCGGGCAGCATGCCCGCCGCCCGGAGTGTGTTGCGCGCAGCCCGCACGCTTCTTGGTGGAGGCTTCAGATCGAGCAGCCTCAACAGGCGCGCCCCAGGGGTCTCCAGAGACACGCAGTGTGTTGCCGCCCACTCCAACAGCGACGCAGGGTCGCCGTCCCAGGCGACCCTGCCCCCCTCAACGGCGATGGCGCGATCGGCTGCTTTCAGGCAACGCTCGAGACGGTGCTCTGCGATCAGGATCGTCGTCTCCCACTCGTCGTTCAGGCGCGAAAGCAGACCGATCAGCTCGTCTCCAGCGACGGGATCCAGCTGTGAGGTCGGCTCGTCGAGCAGCACCAGCCGCGGCCTGCCTGCAAGCGCCGCGGCAAGCGCGACCTTCTGCTTCTCGCCGCCTGAGAGCTCAGCGGTGCGCCGGCTCAGCAGATGCTCGATGCCCAGAGCGAGCGCGACCTCCTCGACGGCACGCGCGACGCTCAGCGGATTGGCGCCCCTGCTCCGGAGGGGAAGCTCGATCTCTGCGCGCACAGAGCTCATCACGAGCTGGCTCTCTGGGTCCTGGAACAGCGCCCCGACATGCGCGCCGATCTCGCCTGGCCCGTGGCTGCGAGTGTCGAGGCCCGCGACGCTCACCCTGCCTGAGATCTCTCCACCAAAGAAATGCGGCACGAGACCGCATGCTGCGGCCAACAGCGTCGACTTGCCCTGCCCAGTCAGCCCCGCAACGAGGCAGATCTCGCCCTCGCGTATCTGCAGGTCCACGCCGCGCAGCGACGGCTGCTCTGCCCCTGGGTAGGTGTATGTCACGTGATCGAAGCGGAGCATTCGCCGTGCGCTCGCCTTCTCAGCTCAGATCACTGCACAAGCCCTGAGTGGCCGATCAACCCTCTCCCGCCGTCGATCAGCCCCCTGCGGTCGAGCAGAGGCAGCAGCGCAGCGAGCGCGATCGCAGCGCAGAGCGCAACCGTCGCCGCGGAGATCGGCATGTGGATCAGAGGGTAGGCCTGAAAGCTCAGAGGGTGCGCGAGCGTGCCAAGCAGCGCAAGCGCAAGGATCGCAAGGGCAGACACAGAGAAGGAGATGTCGTGGCGGGAGAGCGGCCTGCGCCTGCCCGCTGCGCGCTTCGCGCTGCAGAAGCCGCGCAGCTCGAGCGTCGCCGCAATGTCGAGGGAGCGGTCGAGGGCGCTCGAGAAGCTCGCTCCAAGCAGCAGCGCCCGCCGTCGCATCGATCCCCTCGACGGCATCTCCTGCCTCGTGCGCTGCGCATCCGCAAACCGCTGCGCATCGGCGGCGAGCAGCGGCAGCATCCGAATCGCCACCGATGCCGTCAGCGCTGAGCGGAAGGAGAGACCCATCGCGCGAGCGATCAGCTCGTCAGGGTCTATCGCGAGGCTGCCGAGCACGCCGAGCAGGATGAAGATGCTCACCTTCAGCGCGAACACGACCCCATAGACGAGCGCCTCCACCGTCAGGTCTCCCTGTCCGAATGGCCCGAGATCGCCGAGGCGTGCGAACACTGTCAACCCTTCGCGAGAGACGAGCACGTTTACGAAGACGATTGGCAGCGCGACCATTGCGATCAGGCGCAGCACGCCGCGCATCTGTGAGCTCAGGCCGGACATCAGCGCCGTCGCGAGGATGACGAGCAGGATCGTCGACAGCGCGAGCGGGTGGTCGAGGATCAGCGCCGCCGCCCCGAGGCAGGCAAGCCACAGCGTGCCGACCACAGCGCGAGTCGAGTGCAGTGGGCTTGCGATCGGCCTGTAGAGGAGCGCGCTGCGCAAGTCAGCCCCTTCTCAGCGGCAGCGGCAGCACCCGTTCGCCATGACCTTCGGCGGCGCCTTCGATTGCAACGGCGAAATGGCGCTCGAGCGTCGCTTCGTCGAGGTGGTCGGCTGCAGCGAGCACGCCGGCGGCATCTGCCCCCGTCACGATCCACGTCGGTCCCTCGTCTGGGTAGCGTGTTGCAGCGATCAGACCAGCGTCGCCGCTGATCACCTTCTCTGCGCTGCCTTCAGCGTCGAGCAGCGCAAAGGACCTGCCTGCCCCAAGCACCCGAACGTAGACGCCGCTCGCGCCTGGGCCGCCTTCGAGCAGGTGCGCGGCGGGCACGCGCCGCAGTTCTCCATATGTGCCGACGAGAACGGACAGCGTGTCTTCAGATTCGCCAAGCGGCCCGATCGCCCCCACTCCAGCGGGAACGCCAAGCTTCGCGAGCCGCTGCGTCACCGTCCTGCAGGGCCCCTTCTGCGGGTCGGCGCACTCCAGGCGCACTGGCAGGCGCCTGCCTTCGAGACCGTTCAGGAAAGGCTCAGGATAGGAACCGACCACGGCGGGAGTGTGCTCCGCCTCACCCCAGTCGTGCAGGTCCCACCAGATCTGCTCTCCCTGCTTCACGTCGACCTCTGCAGCGCCCTTCGAGGCTTCGACACCGTTCACGTAGTAGAACCAGTCGAACGGCTTGCCATGCTCAACGCCGCCGGAGTCACCGTCGATGCTCTCGACGAAGCCACCGCCATAGCGAGTGGTGATGTGCATGTTGCGCATCAGCAGGCTCATCACCGTTTCTGTGCCGGCGACCTTCGGATTTGCAAGCGAAGCGACTGTCTGTTCCCCGAATTCCTTCGTGACGAGCACCTTCACCCCGCCGACGGGCGCCCCAGGGCCAAGCCCACACCCCGTCACCAGCGTCGCACTCCCAGCCAGCAGCAGCAGTGGCGCAAAGCGGGCGGGCGCACGAACGCACGATCGCACGCCCGCCCTCAGCCAGTCGCAAGACGCGCGCGCTGAGGTGAGCGAGCCCCACACCAGGGCGTGAGCTGCGCGCATCACGCCCGAGTCGTCCATCAGACGCGCAAGCGTGCGCCGCACGCCGCGGCTCGCCCTCAGGCGCACCGTCGCCGCTCTAGCGAGCCTTCCGTCTGTCCGCTGGGTCAGTGACCCCAGCGGCCTTGCCAGCTGGAGGACATGCCTTGCCATAGCAGGCGGGCTTGAAGATCAGCTTCTCGCCGCTTTTCAGGGTGAGCCCGCAGACCCCTGCGCTCGCTTCCCTGCCGTTCACCCAGATGCTCCAGTACCAGTTCGCTTGCGATTTCGAGTTGAAGGGCAGCTTCAGACCGTCGATCCCAATCACCTCATAGTCGGAGTATTCGGCGTCCCACTTTCCTGACCACCGGCCGCCTGTGGCGCGTTGCAGGGCGCCAGCCGCGGTGTCACCGGCACAGGAGCCGCCGAACCTCGAGACCTTCGGTCCCGTCAGACTCACCATCTTCTCGACGAGCAGCTTTTTCGCAGGGGGTCGTCCGAAGACCTCGACGGAAGCCCGCTTGCCCCGCTTCGCCTTCGCGTGGGCATGCCCGCGCCTGCTGCCCTTCTCGCCCCTCTTCGAGCTCGTATGCACCTGCTTCGCACTTGCAGCGCTGTGCGCAGCCAGCTGCGAGTCGCTCTTCTGAGAGGAGGCCAGCGCCGGCCCTGAGAGCATCAGCGCTGCGGAGGCGCCGATCGCTGCACCTGCGCCAGAGAGCTTCACGAGCAGGTCGCGTGTGTTCTTCGATTCGTTCGGCATGTTGCGCCACCCCTTTCCACGAGGGCTTTTGGGCTTTGCGGTCGTCGGCAGGTCTCCTGGCTCCTGGGCCGACCCCCTGCACCTTCCCAAGCGATCGCGATCGCTCAGTGGCTCGCGCACACGGGCGCGTCGCAGGCGACATCCCCAGTCACAGTGGCGGGTCCGCGCCGGAATCACACCGGCTTCCCTTCACCTTCGACCGTCGTCGGATGGCGGAATACTACTCCCAGGGGGCCAATGGCGCTCTGCTCGCCGGCGAGGGGGACGCAGACGAGCGCACAGCTGACCCGCTGAGGCGAGGGGCAGGCCAGCTGCCGCTCAGGGCCAGATGCTCTTCAGGTCAGAGCTCAGGTCGCCAAGCGCAGCCTTCTGTGTGGCATCGAGCTTCGCTTTTGAGGCGATCAGGCTCCTTGCGACGTCCAGATCCTCTGAGCGCCCAACGGTCAGGGCCGCGCGCAGCACGCCCTGATCCAGGTACCAGCGCGTGAAGCTCGCGCCATCTCGATCGCCCCGCAGAATCTCCTCGTCGAAGGAGCTTGCTGGGCCGACGTACTCGAGCTCCGCCCAATCGCCGAGCACAGAGAAGAAGTAGGGAACGACTTCATGCGCGACTTCGCGGCCAAGCATGTTCAGCGCCGCGGTTTCGCCGTGGTTGAAAGCCACGTCCCAGTGCTCCACCCTCAGCCTGCGCCCATGCAGCACCGAGTCGTACTCACAGACGTCACCAGCGGCAAAGATCCCCTCGGCGCTCGTCCTCAGCATCGCGTCGCACATCACGCCGCCGCTTTCGCCGAGACGCAGGCCCGCAGACTTCGCAAGCTGGACGTCTGGACTGACGCCGGCGCCGATCACGACGAGCTCGGCGGGCAGATGGAGGCCCCTGTCGGTCACCACGACCCTCACGCCACCATCGCCCTCGAACCGCGACAGACCGTCCTCGCCGTGAATCGTCACGCCGTGGCTTCTCAGCAGCTCTTCGAAGAAGCGCCCAGCCTCTGCGCCGAAGCCGCGTTCGAGGGTCACCGCCTCCTGCATCACGATCGTCGCCTGCCTGCCCATCATCGAGAGCGAGGCGGCAACCTCGCAGGCGATATAGGAGCCGCCGATCAGCACGATGTGCTCCGCCTCTGCAGCCGCCTCGCGTATCGCCTCAGCGTTGCCGAGAGTGCGCAGGTAGTGAATGCCATCGAGGTTGCACCCCTCCACGTTCAAACGGCGCACGTTCGCTCCAGTCGCGATCAATGCGCTGCCGAAGCTCAGCTCATCGCGGCTCGAGAGCGCCGCTGTTCGGCTGCGAGGGTCGAGCGCGGTCACGCTCGTGCGCGTGCGCAGCTGCACATCGAACTCCTCCCAGAACTCTGGCGGGTCGACGTATGCCTCCTGCCGCTGCTCGACGCCGCGCAGAAACCCCTTTGAGCAGTTCGGCCTGTTGTATGGAGGGTCGCTCTCGCGGCCGACGATCAGAATCCTGCCTTCTGCGCCCTGTTCGCGCAGAGTCCTCGCGCACTTCGCGGAGGCGAGCCCTCCTCCGATCAGCAGATAGTCGATCCTCTCCGCGCTCACCTGATCCATCTTAGGCGGTGGGAGCGCTGCGACGGGTGCTCAGGCGGCGGGTGCTCAGGCGGCGAGAGCTCAGGCGGCGGACGCTCAGGCGGCGGACGCTCAGGCGGCGAGAGCTCAGGCAGCGAGAGCTCAGGCGGCGGACGCTCAGGCGGCGGACGCTCAGGCGGCGGGTCCTCAGCCCCAGATCGCGTCGAGGATCCGCATCCTCACTGAGCGACCCGCCGGTATCCAGGCGGCGAGCACAGCGACGATGCCGAGCAGCACGCCGTCGCGGAGCATCTCGTGGCCACTCGGTCTCAGCGAGACAGGGCCGTTTGGGAAGTGGAATGGATGCGCCGCAACGAGCGGCACGATCGCTGCTTCGAAGATCAGGGCGCCGAGCAGCATCGCGAGCGTGGCGTATGCGAGCGCCTTCATGCAGTAGGAGGCGACGATCGCGCTCGAGCGGATCCCGATCGCACGCTCGATCCCGATCTGCCTGCGCCTGTTCACGAGGTCGACGTAGGTGACCATGAAGATCGTGATCGCGGCAACGAGCGCGGAGACGACCTTCAGGACGTCGCTTATCAGCCTGTCGCTTCCGAGCTGTTCGTGGATCGGTTCTTCGAGTTCGGCGGCGCTCTCGACGTCGACAGCGCTCGAGAGCGGCGTGATCTCGCGACGCACCGCTTCGCTTGAAGCGCCTGCGCTCGTCTTCACGAACACCTCGTCGGCCGTGTCGGGCACGCCGTGCAGCAGCTTCGCAGCCGCCGCATTGGTTGTGAACGCCTTCCCGTCGGCGGCGCTGAATTCGTCGTCGAAGATCCCTGTGACGCGAAAACGATGGCTGCGCCCGTCGCTCAGGACGACTTCGACCCAGGAGCCGACGTGCACGCTGGACAGCGCGGACCTCAGCTTCGTGAGCTTGCGGCGTCCCCGGCCGACGACGCTCGCACCGAGCACGATCCCATCGGTTTCCCCTCGCCTCAGCCAGCGGCCTTCAATCATGTCGCGGTACGTCGTGAAGACCCTGTCGTATGCGGCGGGTTCGGTCGCGTACACAGGCCAACTGCCCCCGCTGCCGCCGGCGAAGGCTTCTCTGCCGACAAGCGTCACCGCTGCGACGCCGGCGACCCCGCGAAGAGAGGCCACCTCATGCTCGTAGGCTTCGACGTCGGCGATGCCGTGATGGCGGTTCGCAGGGACGATCGCGACATCGCCTGTCGTCGTTTCGCGCAGGCGCAAGAGCACGTGGTTCGAGGCGCCCGCGATCAGCGCGGGCAGGAAGAGCATGTTCAGGTAGACGAGCGCCAGCATCGCGATCGTCGCAGCGAGCACCCCCCTGTTGCTGCGAAGCAGCGAACGGCCGGAGAGGAACAGTGCTACACGCACTCTCGGCGCGCTCATCCGTGTCCCTCAGAGAGCTCGCCGTCTCGCATGGTCACCGTGAGCGCCGCGTAGTCGCGATCGTCGGGCTCGTGGGAGACGAAGACGACGGCAACGCGAAGCTCTGCGCTCAGAGCCGCGAGCGTGCGCATCACGACCTGCGCGGAGGCGGAGTCGAGGTTCGCCGTCGGCTCGTCGGCGAACAGGATCCTCGGCTCGTTCACGAGCGCCCTCGCGATCGCGACGCGCTGCTGCTCGCCGCCTGAGAGCTCCTTCGGGCGATGGTGCGCGCGCTCTCCCAGGCCCACGAGGTCGAGCTGCTTCAGGGCCCTGCGGCGAGATTGCCGCCTGCTCGCACCACGCATCAGCGCGGGGAGAGCGACGTTCTCCTGTGCCGTCAGCTCTTCCAGCAGCGCGTACTCCTGGAAGACGTAGCCCAGCTTTCGCAGGCGCAGCTCCCCTCGCGCTCGCTGCGACAGCGAGCCGACGTCCTCGCCCTCGATCACGATCCGGCCGGCGTCGGGTGTGTCGATCAGACCGAGTTGGCGCAGGAGCGTCGACTTGCCGGAGCCGCTGCGGCCGCCGATGCAGACAGTCGCGCCGCTTGCGATCGAGAGCGTCACGTCCCGCAGCGCGGCGACGCTCAGCTTGCCGTGACGGTACGTCTTGCACAGATGCTCCGCGACGAGCAGGGGCGGCCTCGAGAAGGCGCTCGTGCTGCTCCTGCACGACGTTCCCCTCGAGGACTCGCGCTCGCCGTCGTCGCCGCTGTCGCGCTCGCACCGATCCTCACGGCTCGAGCCGCGCCTTCGAGGCAGCTCCGCGTGATCTGTCATGTGCGACAGTTTGCCAGAAACTGTCATACATGACAAGACGTGCGATCATGCCATTCATGGAGGACAGAGGTGGGCGCCGGGAGGCACGCAAGCTCGCCACGAGGCGCGCCCTGCGCGAGGCGGCATCGACCCTCTTCGCGCAGCACGGCGTCGAGGCGACGACCGTCCGTCAGATCGCCGCTGCAGCGGGCGTGACAGAGCGCACCTTCTACCGCTACTTCGCTGGCAAGGAGGAGCTGATCGCAGGGCGCGCACAGGAGTGGATCGAGGCGCTCCACGACGCCGTCGCAGAGCGCCCAGCGGAGGAGGGTCCATTATCTGCAGTCGAACGGGCGATGTCAGCGCTCGCCCGCGAGGCGGGCGAGCGCGGCTCTGAGGGCGTCTGGCTGTTCGGTGGCGCGGCGCGCCCCCTGCTGCGCGTCAGCGCACGGCCCCTCATCCGGGTCGAGCGCGCAATCACGAGCGCGCTGCTCAGCCGCGGCGGCGGATCGCCCGCAGAGGAGGAGCGGTTTCAGGCGGAGCTCCTCGCTCGCGTCGCCGTCGCGGTTCTCCGCACCGCCCTGCTCTCTCACCGCCGCTTCGGCGACGAAGGAGAGGCCTCGCCAGGGATCGAGGCGCTGATCGGCGCCGGCTTCGCAGCGCTGCGGGGGCTCGCGAGCTGACGCGAGCTAACCCTCTTCCTCGAGCTCACTGGAGCGGATGTGATCGGCCTCGCCGCCATCCAGCGGCTCGCCCTCCTCGTCGACCATGCTGCGATGATGGTAGGCGGGCCGGGCAGAGTGTTCATCGCCGTGGCTTGCGTGTTCGATGAGATCTTCCTCTGCGAGCTCAAACCCCTCCGCAACGCCCTGCCCTGACTCGATCAGGGCCCTCTGCGCTGGGTCGACATCGATCTCAGAAGCGGTGCCCCCTCCTATCATCGCCGCTTCCGCGGCAGCCCGTTCCTCTTCTTCGCGCTCATGCCGTTGCGCGATGCGCTGCAGACGCTGCTCTCGACGCTCGCTCACTGGATCTCCGATAGCTGATCGATGGTTTCTGTTTACCCAAAAGCACCCCGTTCCAGCCTGAGCCGGAGCGAGTGGGTGCAGTGGCCCGCTAGTGACCGCCAGTGTCAGCGCTCGAAAGCAGCTGCAGCGCGTGCGGCAGCGCCTCAACGAGCGCATCGGCAGCCTGTCGAACCGCCTTGGGACTCCCAGGAAGGTTGACGATGAGAGACCGACCGCGAACCCCGGCGAGACCACGAGAGAGCGCCCAGTGTGGCGTGTGTGCTCTCGAGGCCGCCCTGATCGCCTCAGCAAGCCCAGGGGCCGGCCGCTGAAGCACGGAGGCCGTCGCCTCCGGCGTGATGTCGCTCGGTGCGAACCCCGTGCCCCCGCTGGTGAGGATGAGCGCGCATCTGTCGAGATCTGCGAGCTGACAAAGGCGCTGCTGAATCTCCTCGAAGGAGTCTGGCAGCAGCTCCTGCACAGCTGCCTCCAGCTGAAGGCGCGCTGCGATTGAGCGCAGCTCAGCGGCGCAGAGATCCTCCTGCCCTGACCCGCTCGCGCGCGAGGTGCTGATCGTGAGCAGGGCGGCTGTGGGGGCGGGAGGCGGCAACGCGGAGGGCTGCGGTGGGGCTCGGTGCAGGCGCGGCGGCGAAGTCGCGGGGGGGTGTTGCAGGGGCGCAAGCGGATCGGCGCGGGGCGGTGGGGCTGGGTCGAGATGCGGCGGCCCTGGGGCGGCTTGTGAGGCAGGGGCACCGGCGGGACGCCTGCCCCCCTCATCGGAGTCGCGCCTGCCCCCCTCCTCGGAGTCGCGCGTGCCCCCCTCATCGGCGTCGTGCCTGCCCCCCTCATCGGAGTCGTGCCTGCCCCCCTCATCGGAGTCGCCTCGCCAGTCGCTGCGCCCGCCCTGCTTGCTCAGAAGCCGGATGCTTCTGATCTCGATCCCCCGCTGGAGCGCCTTCGACATGTCGTAGACGGTGAGCGCCGCGACGGCGCAGGCGGTCATCGCCTCCATCTCGACGCCTGTCGCGTCGGTTGCGCTCGCCTGCGCTGTGAGCGTGAGGCTGCCCGCTTCGACATCGAAGCAGGCGCGCACGTCTACGAAGCTCAGCGCGATCTGGTGCGCGAGTGGGATGAGCTCAGCGGTGCGCTTCGCCGCGGTGATGCCCGCAAGTCGCGCGGTCCCGATCACGTCCCCCTTCGGAGCGTTGCCCGCAACGATCGCCGCCGCTGTCTTCGGCGACATCGAAAGCACCGCCTCCGCTTCCGCATGCCTGACGCTGCGGGGCTTGCCGCTGATGTCGACGATCCGTGCCGCCCCCTCTTCGTCGATGTGTGTCAGTCGTGCATCCATGCCGCCGCCGAGTCACCTCTGATCTCACGCTTCCAGATCGGGGCCATCGCCTTCACCTCGTCGATGATCTGACTTGCGGCCCCAAACGCCTGCTGCCTGTGAGCGGCAGAGACGACGACGAGCACGCTTGGGTGTCTGAGAGGCACGATCCCGATGCGATGCTCGACCGCCGCCGCGAAGGCGTCGTTGGCCTGAAGGCAGCGTCTCGCGATCGCCTCGATCTGGGGCTCAGCCATCTCCACATAGGCCTCATACTGCAGCGAGCTGACTTCTCTCGTCACACCCTGGAAGGCGACGATTGCGCCGGCGCGATCGTCGCCCACGATCTGAAGCAGCGGGTCCAGGCGCAACGGCTGCGCGCTGATCCGAACGTGCACCTTGCCGGGCAGCTGCGCCTCCGTCTCGCTGGAGACGAGCTCCTCGCCATCGGCGAGACGCGGCTCCAAAGCGCCCTCGCCGGGCTCTCCCTCATACTCCCTCGCCGGATGAGCGCCACCGCTCACTGGCGGTATCAAGGCGAGCTCGTCCTCCGCGGAGAGGACGGTCTCTCGCGTCGCATACTCACGGTTGACGGCGATCTGAATGCTGAGCGCGCGCATCAGCCCCTCGAGTGGGCCGCTGTGGTCGAGCTGCTCGAGCGCGTCCTTCACCGTCGCGCCATCCTCGAGCTCGATCCGAAGGCGCGAAGCCGCGGCCCTTTCGCGGAGGCCGGCAAACAGCAGGACGCTGATGATCATCGTGGAAACCTGCCCATCCGCTCAACCAAAACCTACCAGTGACCTGAGCCGAAACCGGCCCAACCTCTCAGCAACTCGATCTCGACCTGCTCGCCGGCGCTGACCCGCGCAGACTCGGCGGGAAGGATCGCAAGCGCGTCGCTGTGGAGGAAGGAGGTGAGCAGATTCGAGCCCGCAGCCTTCGGTGGATGAGCGATCAGCCCAGAGCGTGCGACCTCGAGTCGACAGGGCAGGACGTCGGCGCGCCCAGGATGCTTTGGCCAGTCGCTTGCAAGCAGCGCCGTCGATCGGCAGCGCCCAGGGTCGGCACGAACGCTTGCCAGCAGCGCGGGCAGCACGAAGAGCACGCAGGTGACGATCGCTGACAGCGGGTTGCCTGGCAGACCGAACACGAGCGTGCGTTCGATCTCCTGATCCGAGATCCGCTCATGGACCCCAAACCACGTCGGCTTCCCAGGGCGGAGGGCAACACCGAAGAAGCGCTCCTGCACCCGAAGCTCGCGGAGGCTCGCGCGCACGTGGTCGTGCTCGCCAACTGACATGCCGCCGCAGACGATCGCGACGTCGGCGCGATCGAGCGCGCGTTCGATCGCATCAGAGGTTGACCGGGGGTCGTCCCCGACACGCTCTGGCGTTCTGAGGCGGGCGCCCGCGCCGCGGGCAAGCGCGCCGAGGACGTGGCAGTTCGTCTCATGGATCATGCCTGGACGAAGCGGCTGCCCAACCTCGGCGAGCTCATCCCCCGTGCTCAGCAGCGAGACCCTCGGCCGCGCGGAGCACAGCGGAGCGGCGCAGCCGACTGAGGCGAGGACGCCGATCTCCGCCGGACCGATGAAGGATCCGGCAGCGAGCGCAAGGGCTCCCGCGGCGAGATCCTCCCCAGCTCGGCGCACATCCTCACATCGACGAAGCGGCCGGCTCACCTCCACGTATCCATCGAGGCGCCGCACATCCTCGACGCGCAGCACACCGTCAGCGCCTTCGGGGATCATCGCCCCCGTGGAGATCGCGACCGCCTGCCCCTCGCCGACCCTGCGAGGGAAGGGATGGCCAGCGCGCGACTCCCCGATGATCCGCAGCCTGACGGGTTGCGAGCGCCCAGCTGCGCTCAGATCGCAGGCGCGAGCAGCGAAGCCGTCCATCGCGGAGCTCGGAAACGGCGGCACGGGGTGCTCCGCATGAACGGGAGCAGAGAGCGTCCTCCCAAGCGAGCGCTCGAGGGGGACCGGCTCCTCAGGGAGCAGACGAACCTCGTTGAGGACGAGCTCGAGCGCTCGTCGGAGATCGAGGAGATCTTTAGGCATCGCCTCGATAGTGCCAGACTGATCGATGTGACACCTGAAAGCTCCAGCAGACGGGATGCGCTCTCAGCGCCGCCGCGCCAGGGCGTGACGGGGCAGCCTGACGGCGAGGCACACCGACCTCAGCGCGCAAAGGCGCGAGATCAGCGCGCGGCGCCTCGCCGTGGGCCTGCAGGCCGGCGAGCGCTTGCAGCGATCCTCGCCGGCGGCGCCGGCAGCCGAATCGGAGGCGAGAAGGCATGCGTCAGGCTCGGCGGGCGGCCGCTGATCAGCTACCCCCTCGCTGCGACGAGATCCGCCGGCCTGGAGGCAGTGGTCGTGAGCAAGCGCGCCACGCGCCTGCCAGCCGTTGACTGCGAGATCCTGCTCGAGCCTGACAGTCCAAGCCACCCGCTGTGCGGAGTGATCGCCGCGCTGCGTCACGCGAAGGGGCGGGCGGTGCTCGCGATCGGATGTGACATGCCCTTCCTCACCGGCCAGCTGCTGCACTGGATGGCGGGGCTCGAGGGGACTGTCGCCATCTCACTCGATGGCCGCCTCGAGCCTTTGCCTGCGCGCTGGGCCGCGGCGCATCTGACTGAGCTCGAGCAGGCTTTGGAGCACGGTGCGCCGATGCGAAGGGTCCTGGAAAGCCTGCCTGCGCGAACGGTTGGACGGAGCGCTCTGCGCCGATTCGGCGATCCTCACACCCTCTGCTTCAACGTCAATGACAACGTCGACCTCGCCCATGCCGACGCACTGCCGAGAGCAGCGCCGTGACCGCGGGCGGACTGCTCTCCGGGGGCCCCCTGTGAGTGGGGAGCGGACATCCTCTCACTGTCGTGCGCGGGGAGGCAGGCGCCGATCATCTGGGCGAGTCGACTGGCGCCACGGCCCTACATCGCGCCATCGGCTGGCCCGCCCCCGCCTGCCGATATGCGCCGCGCCGCCTCGAGCAGCTGCTGCCCAGAGAGCGACGAGCGACGAGCAACCCAGCACGCGAGGGGCGCCGCTGGGCGCTCTGATGCATGTGCCGCGACGGCGGCGAGCGCAAGCAGCTCGTCGATCTGCTCTGCGCTCGGCGGCTGCACGCCGACCTCAGGGGCAAACGCCGCTGTCCATTCCTCTCGTCTCATCTCCTGTCACCTCCTGTGTCTGGGGCAGCGATCGCAGGGCCTGCGCTGCACGCATTGCCAGCGCTGTACTGCCAGGTGCCCCCATGTGGCTTGGCGGATCTCGAGCATGACGCCGATACTCGACCGCCTCAACCGCCCTCTTCATGATGTTCGGATCTCCGTCACAGACCGGTGCAACCTTCGCTGCGGCTACTGCATGCCCCGAAGCGTCTTCGGCGAGGGCTTTCAGTTCCTTCCGCACAGCGAGCTTTTGAGCTTCGAGGAGATCACGCGCGTGTGCCAAGCGCTCCTCGCCTGTGGGATGAGGCGGGTGAGGCTGACGGGAGGAGAGCCGCTGCTGCGTCGTGACCTTCATCGTCTCGTCGCGATGCTCGCGGCGCTCGAGGGCATCGAGGAGATCTCGATGACGACGAACGGCACGCTGCTGCGCTCGAAGGCGGCGATCTTGAAGGAGGCTGGGCTCTCGCGCGTCACCGTCAGCCTCGACGCGATCGACGAGAAGGTCTTTCAATCGATGAGTGACAGCCGGATGCCGATCGCAAAGGTGCTCGCCGGCATAGAGGAGGCGACCGCAGCCGGCCTTGCGCCCGTGAAGGTGAACGTCGTCGTTCGCCGCGGCGTCAACGATCACTGCGTGCTCGATCTCGCTGAGCGGTTTCGGGGCAGGCCGGAGACGGTGCGATTCATCGAGTACATGGATGTCGGCGAGACGAACGATTGGCGAGCAGATGAGGTCGTCCCCGCCTCAGAGCTGATCGCGGCGATCAACGCCCGCTGGCCGCTCACTCAAGTCAGTCGTGCTCGTCCAGGCGAGGTTGCGAGTCGATACCGCTACCTCGACGGCGCCGGGGAGGTGGGCTTCATACACTCGATCAGTCAACCGTTCTGCGGCAGCTGCGACAGGATCAGGCTCTCCTCCGACGGCAAGCTTTACACCTGCCTGTTCGCGCGCAGCGGGCACGACCTCAGGGCAGCTGTGCGCTCGGGAGCGAGCGATGCGCAGCTGGTGCGCGAGATCGAGTCGATCTGGAGGGGCCGGGTTGACCGCTACTCCGAGCTGCGGAGCGAACGAGCCGGCGGGGACGAGGTCGGGCGGCGCCTCGAGATGTCCTACATCGGAGGATGATGGCAGCGCAGACACATGCCCTCCATCGCGAGATGAGCGCGCCTGCGACGAGCGTGTCCCTGCAGCGGATCGTCAGAGACGGCGAGGAGGATCTCGTTGCCGTCGAGGAGCCGCTCGAGATTCGCGTGAACGGCGAGCCGATTGCGGTGACGATGCGCACCCCAGGCCACGACGAGGAGCTTGCGGCGGGCTTCCTCTACACCGAGCAGCTGATCGACGAAGCGCCTCAGGTCCGCCTCACCGATGATCTCGCCGCGAACATCGTCGAAGTGCGCGCGAAGCTGAGGCGCCACCCAGCGAAACGCCACTTCTACACGACCTCCTCCTGTGGGGTCTGCGGCAAGGGCGCGATCGAGCAGGTGCTCGCAGACGTGCCTTCGCTGCCGGCGGGCCCCATCTGTGAGCGCGGAACGGTCGCGCGCCTGCCAGAACGACTGATCCAGCCTGGGTTCACGCGCACTGGAGGGCTGCACGCGACGGGCCTCTTCGATCCCGACGGACAGCTTCTGATCGCACGCGAGGACGTCGGCCGGCACAACGCGATGGACGAGGTGGTCGGCGCCGCACTGCTGAGCGAGATGCTGCCGCTGCATCAGCGCCTGCTGTGCGTGAGCGGCAGGCTGTCCTTCGAGCTCGTCCAGAAGGCGGCGGTCGCAGGGGCTCCGATCCTCGTCGGCGTCGGCGCTCCGAGCTCGCTTGCGATATCGCTCGCGCGCGAGGTGAACATGAGCCTGTGCGGATTCGCACGACACGGGACGATGAACGTCTACACCGGCCCTGAGAGGCTGAGGGGCTGAGCGGCTGAGCGGCGGACCCGCGAGGACCTCGCTCGCAGGGCTGGGGCCGATCATCGCGCGTCTCGCGGATGCGCATCGCACAACGCTCATCAGCTCGAGACAGCTGCTGCCGCCTCGCATCGACGATACGCTGCGAGCAGCGCTCCCGCCGCGTCTGGGCAGCCGACTGCGCCGGCGGCGCCAGCAGGAGCTCGATGCCTCCGAGAGGGACACACGAACAGCCGCCGCCGATCGACACGGAGGATGCGCCTCGCGGTCCGGAGGGCGCGCTGAGCGATGTCGCCGCGGACCTGTTGATCGAGGCTGGCGCCGTGCTCGCCACCTCGCTCGATCCAGCGACAACGATGGACCAGGTCGCAAGGCTCACGGTTCCCCGCCTCGCCGATCTGTGCATCATCGACCTGCTCGAGCAGGACGGGTCCGTGAAAGGAGTTGGCATCGCCGCCGCTGAGGAGGCGATGGGAGCGCGCCTGCGGCAGCTGCGCGAGCAGCACCCGATCGAGGCGGCCAGCGCCCATCCTGTTGCAGAGGCGATCCGCAGCGGCGAGCCGCGACTGCTCAGCGAGCTCGATGAGGACCAGCTGAGGAGGTTCGCCTCCCACCCCCAGCACGCGCAGTTCATGATCGACGCTCGCTGCAGCTCTGCGATCGTCGCGCCACTCACGGCGCGCAACCGGATCCTAGGCGCGATATCGCTGCTGCGCTGCGGGCAGGGGGCCCGCTACAGCCGCTCTGATCTCACGCTCACGGTTGAGCTCGCATGCAGAGCCGCGCTTGCGATCGACAACGCGCGGCTGTACTCCGACCTCCGCAGCCTCGAGCGGCGCCTCGAAGCGATCCTCGTAGAGCTCGCCGAGGCGGTGACCGTCGTCGATCGCGACGGGGCAACGATCTTCGCCAACCGCGCGGCGGAGCGCCTGCTTGGCCTCGGAAGCGGGCAGTCGATCGCGCACCAGCAGAACCCTGCTCTGCGGCAGCGTGCTGAGGGAGGCTCCGTTCTGCAGCACTCGCCGAAGGGGCAGGCCCCGTTCGAGACGCAGGGCGAAGCGGAGGCAAGGAGCCTTACGATGTTCGACGAGGCGGGAGGGCAGCTGGCGCTGCAGGACATGCCGGCCTCGCGCCTGCTGCGCGGAGGGCGGCCCGCGCCGCTGATCATGCGTGCGGTCAAGGACGGGGGCGAGGAGCGGTGGCTGATCGTGCGCGCCTCACCGGTCGCCGATCCCGACAGCGGGCAGATCGCCTTCGCGGTGAACGTCTTCGAGGACATAACGGAGCTCAAGCGCGCCGAGATCGCGGAGAGCTTTCTCGCGGACACGAGCACGGCGCTCTCCTCCTCGCTCGACGATCACGAGGTGCTCAGGACGATCGTCGAGCTCGCGGTCCCACGGATCGCCGATCTGTGCTTCGTCACCTCCCGCGATGCACGCGGAGAGCTTGCGGCACGTGCACTGCGTCACGTCGATCCTGGGAGGTCGAGCATCGCGCGCAGGCTCGCGGACGCCTGGTGCGCACAGGCCGGCGAGGAGGGCCCCTTGGCAGAGGTCAGCCGCACGGGCCAGCCGGTCCGCCTCACCTGCCGGCAGGAGACGATCGGAGATCAGGGGTCCGCTGCGGCCGACGCTGCGCTTCTGCGCGAGCTTCGCCTCGACAGCACCGTCATCGTGCCGATGAGCGCGGCTGGAAGGACGATCGGGGCGATCGTCCTCGGCTCAGAGCAGGGCCGCAGGCGTCTCAGCCCCGCCGATCTCAGCCTCGCCGTCGAGCTTGGCAGGCGCGCAGGCGTCGCGCTCGAGAACGCCCGGCTGTACACCGAGCGAGCGCGGATCGCAACCGCCCTGCAGCAGGCTCTGCTCCCTGAGGCGCTCCCTCACATACCAGGCGCTGAGCTCGCCGCAAGGTACGCCGCCGCAGGTGAGCTGAACGAGGTTGGCGGCGACTTCTACGACGTCTTTCAGCACTTCGACGGACGGTGGGTCCTCGCGATTGGCGACGTGTGCGGCAAGGGTCCAAGGGCGGCCGCAGTCACGGCGCTCGTCCGCCACACGCTGCGCGCCGCGGCGATGAGTGGGCAGGCGCCGCGGGTGCTGCTGATGTCTGTCCACCAGGCGTTGATGAGCCAGCCCGCAGGGCTCGACATGTGCACCGCAGGCCTGATTCTCGCCGATGTGAGGCCACCTGAGGCGCACCTGACGATCGTGCTCGCGGGCCACCCACACCCGCTGCTCGTCAAACCTGACGGAAGCGTCGTGCGCGTCGGTCGTCCAGGGACGCTGCTTGGCGTGATCGATCCACCGAGCATCGAGCAGGACGAGGTTCGCCTCAGGCCTGGCGAGACGATCGTGCTCTACACAGATGGCGTCTCAGAGGCAGGCGCTCCTGGACGCCAGCTCGGCGAGTCTGGCCTCCTCGAGATCTGTGCGCAGGCGCCAAGGCTCTCGCTGCACGAGCTGCTCACCTCGATCGAGCGCGCCGCGATCGAGCGCACACGAGGCGCGGCGCGCGACGACATCGCTCTGCTCGCTCTGCGGCTGCGAGCCCAGGGGCAGCAGCGCCAGGGCGTGGCTGGCATGGGAAACGAGGCTCTCGAGATCGCCGTCAGCAGAGACGGAGGGTCGTGATCCCGCTGCTCCGCGGCGAGCTGAACATCGGAGGCGCAGAAGGCCTGACATCCGATCTGTCGTGAGATGGAGCGCTGCCAGGGCGTTCCCGGACGCCCGTGCCGAGCGATTCCATCGAGATCGCCCCCACAGGTGGTCCCATTGCCCACCCAGGCGGGAACCGAGCGCCTGAGGCCATAGAAAAACCCCGCGTCAGCGGGGCTTTTCCTTAGCAGGCCGATAAGCCGGATCCTGTCGTTGGGTGACCATCCATCTGAGCGGCCTACCTGGACCTCGGCGGGCAGCCTGCATGCGGTCCTGCTTGGCCTTGCATCGGGTGGGGTTTACCCAGCCGCCGCGTCGCCGCGACGCTGGTGCGCTCTTACCGCACCATTTCACCCTTGCCTGCAGCATCTCGGGGGAGCTGCATCGGCGGTATGTTTCTGTGGCACTTTCCCTCGGGTTTCCCCGGGTCGGTTCCCCGACCACCCTGCCCTGCGATGTCCGGACTTTCCTCTGGGACGTCAGGCGCCCCAGCGGCCACCTGGCCTGCGCCTGCAAATTTAGCGGGTATCCCCCCTTCGACGAGACTTCGGGGCATTGGCCGCGGGACCCACCGGGCCACGCTCGACCCACGACGGGCCGTCGAGCACGCCCGCGGTCAGCAGCGCGGTCGCAGACGGCAGGCAGACGGACGCTTCACACGCTTCTCATCACCCCGACAACCCGACCGATCACCCTCGCCTCGTCGGTGCGGATCGGCTCCATCGCACTGTTCTCAGGCTGAAGTCGCACGTGGTCTGCTTCGCGGTAAAACCGCTTGACGGTGGCCTCCTCCCCAAGCAACGCGACGACGATGTCGCCGTTTGCGGCAGTCTCCTGTGGCCTGACGACGACGAGGTCCCCCTCGAGGATGCCCGCTTCCTTCATCGAGTCCCCCCTGACGCGCAAAAGGAACCGTCCGTCGCGACCACCCGCGACGTCGGGGACAGAGACGTACTCTTCGATGTTCTCCTCCGCGAGCACAGGCGCGCCGGCGGCCACTGCGCCGACGACCGGCAGCACACGGCCAGCGAGATGGCTGCGCATCCCCTCGACCGCCCCAGTGATCGCTCTGTCGAGCAGCTCGATCGCCCGCGGCTTCGCCGGGTCGCGCCGCAGCAGACCGATCTTCTCGAGGTTCGCGAGGTGGGCATGCACCGTCGATGAGGAAGCGAGTCCCACGGCCTTGCCGATATCGCGCACCGTCGGCGGGTAGCCGTTCTTCGCGGAGTACCTGCGGATGAAGTCGAATATCTCCTGCTGGCGTTTCGTCAGGTCCATCGGTTCTCTCCTCGTCGCTCGCGGGAATGCGAAACGAACACGCGTTCGCACTCTAGCGCGGACTGCGGACGGAGTCAAGGCCCACGTATGGAAGCGCCGGCTATACTCGCCGTTCTCTGCGCTCGTGGCGGAATTGGTAGACGCGCAAGGTTGAGGGCCTTGTGGGCTTTACGGCCCGTGGTGGTTCGAGTCCACTCGAGCGCATGGAGAAAAGCCCTGCTAATGCGGGGTTTTTCTATGTCCGCGGCCGGGCGCGCTATACTTCTCGGCATGGACGTAATGTTGCCATATGGCAAATACGTCCCTTCGGTACGTCCATGTGGCGTTGCCGGGGACGTACTCGGGTGGCGTGCGTGCGCTCTGGCCGGCGGGGCGGCGGTGCGCGGATGAGCGTGCGCTTTGATCGCGGCGGCTGGGAGGTTCGTTGGCGCGACGAGTCGGGGCGGCGGCGGGCGAAGCGCTTCGAGGATGAGAAGCTGGCCCGCTCCTTCGATGAGGTCGTCCATGAGCTCGACCGCGGGGAACGAGGCGCGAGCAAGGCAGCCTACGGCTCCAGGGGCGGCGTCTATGAGTACCAGACCAAGGACGGCGCGCGGTGGCGCTATGTCGCGCGCCGCTCGGACGGCAAGCAGACGAGCAAGCGGGGCTTTACGAGCCCGATGGCGGCGCGGGCGGCGTTTCGGCGTGTCTGCGAGCAGGTGGAGCGCGGCGAGGTTCGCCACAGCACCCATACGTTCGGCAGCTGGTGGGAGCAGTGGCTGCGGAGCCGCAAGCCGCACGTTCAGGCCGGCACGTGGAGCGCCTACGAGGTCGACGGGCGCAAGCGGCTGCTGCCGGCGTTCCGGGAGGTTCCCCTGCACGGTCTGAGTGGGGAGGTGATCGCGGCGTGGATGGAAGAGCAGGCGGAGGCGGTCGACGCCGGCGAGTACGCGCCGAAGACGATCAACAACACGCTGGGGACGTTGGTGGTGTGCTTGAACGCGGCGGTCAAGCAGCGGCTGATGGCCGGCAACCCGGCGCTTGAGGTCGAGCGTCTGGCGCCGGCGCATATTGAGCGTGAATACCTGCGCCTGCAGGAGATCCCGGTCTATCTGGATGCTTGCAGCGAGACCTACCGGCCGTTGGCGGAGGTGCTGGTCGGGGCCGGGCTGCGTATCTCGGAGGCGTTGGCGCTGAAGGTGCGTGATTTGGAGCTTGCCGGGGACGGCGGCGCGATCGTGGTGTATCGCTCACGCAAGGGCGATGGGGACGGTTTCACGAAGTCGCAGCGCTTCAGGTCGGTGGAGATCGGGCCGAGCCTGTCGCGCGGCCTGGCTGAGCAGGTTTCGCGTCGGGCGAAGATGAGCGGCAGCGATCCGGGCGGCGCCTACCTGTTCGTGATGCCGACGCGGACGGTGAAGGGCGAGCACGGTCGCTGGCACGGCAAAGGCGACGGTGAGCGTATGAATCGCAACACGGTCTCCCGCGACTGGCACAAGGAAGCGCTGCAGGACGCGGCGCTGCGGGACATGCCGCTGCACGCGCTGCGCCACACCGCGGCGGCCGCGTGGCTGGCGGGCGGCAACTCGCTGATGTATGTGCAGCGCCAGCTCGGCCACTCCGACATCGCGACCACGGAGCGCTACTACGGGCATCTGGAGCGGCGCGTGCTGGCGGCGGGAGCGGTCGCGACCGAAGAGGCGATCGCGCGGGCGGTGGCCGAGCACGCCAAGCGCTGACCGGCTGGCGGCTACCGTCGGCGGGCGGTGCGGGTGCGCGCGTGGGCGGCTGTTTGTGCGGGCTCGAGGCGGCTGCGGAGCGTGGAGCGGGTGGGATGTGCCGGCCTGCCGGGGCTCCAGCGTTCGCGTGCGTCGTCGATCCAGCGTTGCAGGTCCTCGGCGACGAAGCGCAGCGGCCCGTGCTGGCCGCCGATGCGGATGCAGGGGATGCGGCCGTGCTTGGCGGCGTCGTAGAGCCAGCTGCGGGAGACGCCGAGCCGTGTGGCCACCTCGGAGGGCGTGAGCAGCACGCCGGGGTCGTTGTGATCGTGCTCGATCGAACTCATGCAGCCTCTTACCGCGAGCGCCGCGAATGCGCCACATCGCCGCCGTGGCGTCTGATCGCGGAGGGGGCGGCGGGCCGGCGCGATCACTCTACGGCCTTCCGGTTGGTACGGCCGTCCGGTTGGGCTGTGGATCGGGTTGGCCGCGGTTGCGGGTGGCCCACTCGAGTTGTGCGCCCTTGATGGTGAGCTTCCAGGCGTTGGGCTGGCCTGTTTGGTGCGCGCCGCGGCGGGTGTTTGCGATCAGGCCGTGGCGGGAGAGGCGGGCGAGCAGCTTGGATGCTTGGCCGTAGTCTGCGATGCCGGCCTGCTCGGCGAGCTTGCGGTTGGAGGCTCCTGGAGATGCGGCGAGTGCGCGCAGCACGCGGACCGTGCGGCTAGTGATCCGCACACCGGCGTTGGCGAGCACGTCGGCGTGCTCGGCGCGGCGCGCGAGGTCGGGTGTGGGGCGGCGGAGCTGGCGGGTGGCGGCGACGGGCCCTTGGTATGGGAGGATCACCATTGCGGTCAGCTGCCCGGTGAGCGGCGCGAGTGGCGCGTTCGGCTCGGTCATCAAGCGGGCGTGCAGGATGAAAAGCACAGCTCCGACGGCGCCCTGGGCGTTCGTCCTGGTCAGGCAGCTGGGTGCCCGCGCGTATTCGCGGCCGCGGTCGACAGCGTCGCTGAGACGCTCAAGTACCTGCGCGCGACGGGCGAGCACTGCCGCCCCGGCGCACAGCGAGTCGACGATCAGCAGCCGCCCCAAGCTGCGGTCCTCGTCGAGCAAGATCAGCAGCTGCTCGATCCCGGCGCGGATCGCCGCGGCCCACCGTCGCTGGGCATGGTAGGCGGGGATGATCGGTTCGGCGGCACTGTGCAGCGCCTGCTCGAAGGCCGTGATCGTGAGATGCTCGCCGGCAGCCAGGCGCCGCCCGGAGAGGTCAGGGCTTGCGGCCACGTCGCCGAGCCGAGACGCGGACTGTCGCCGCTGCTGGCCTGCCACTGGCAGCGACGGCCGTCGGGAGAGGCGTGACTACCGTTGGCCGCTCTCTCTGAGCATGAGCTCGCAGATTCGCGCTCAAGCTTGGGGGCTCCGCGGCTCGGAGAGATCAGAAGCTGCGGCGCGTCGATTAAGTCGCCGGGTCAAGGCTTCGGCTTCCTTCGAGCACCGCAGTGAGAGCAACGAGCGACGCCCGAAATGGGGTTTCCCTCGACGGCGTGCATGGTCGCGTTTCTCCCTGATGGCTCTGCTTGTCTGTCGATGCACGCCGAAGCTCGCCTTGCACACACGGCGTCTGCTCACCGTCCTCGATTAGAGGTTGAGTCGACCGATCGGGCGTCACGCTCTTCTTGCCCGGGCTGCCACACCTTCGGTGTGGGCTCGTAGCGGTCGCTGGCTACGCTTGAATTTGCCTCGCCTCTCCTCGTATCCGAAGCGCGAGGAGTTGGGCTGAGCTTGATCACGCAGCCGGCCTCGTCGGGATCGTGCGGGAGGAACTCGGCGAGCGTGGCGTGTTGACGCAGCATGTCGACCAGGCCGCGCGTGATGCCCTTGTGCATGGCGCAGACGACTGGCTGATTCTCGCGGACAGCGTCGCGATAGGGACAGTTGCCGACGCAGAACGTCAGGTGCTCGTTCTGACGCGACTGGAGTCGTGGTCGGAACCCGAGGGCCGTCAACGCCGTCTCGAACGAGTCCTCTCTTGCTGCGTCCTGGTGTGAGGCAAGTTGCTGTCCGATTTCGCGGCCGGTGGCTTCGACGCCCCGCAGGCTGTGATCTCGGGATCCGGCTGCGCGTGCGAGCCAGCGGGCTAGATCGGTGTACGCGCGTGGCGCATGTCCGCCAGGGTGGGCGTCGGGCGCGATTCTCCAGATGTCACGCGGCCGGCCTCTCGCCTGGGGCTGGCTCGCACGTACGAGCAGTCCGGCCTGCTCCAAGCGCTCCAGGTGCAGCCGCACGCCGTTGTGGTGCAGGCCGAGATGTTCGGCCAGCTCGACGGTGCCTGCGGGGCGCGCGAGCTCGCCAAGCAGCGCGAACAGCCGCGCCCTGGTGTGCTGGGCGAGAGGGTCGGCAGAGCTGGCGGGGCGAGGCTGATCGATCACTCTTCCTCATATTTTACATAGGTGAGCTAGGCAAAACGGGTGTTGCGTGGTGTCTCATCGACCGTGTCGATCGCTCAATTCACGGTCGCATGTTGGTAACGCCCTGTCAGCCCAGTTGCCCGTAGGGCCAGGAGAAGGATCCGGCTGACGATCGCCCCAGCGACGACGAGCATCAGGACAGCCGCGGGAGCCGCAATGGGGCCCATGCCGGGGACGTGCGCCAGCGCCAAGGCGGTGATCGAGACAGCGGCGGAGATGGTGAGAGCTCGATCACGGACGGGTCGGGCAACGGGCATAGCGAGTGTGAGGTGCCGGACGCGGGACAGCACCGCGAGCAGGTGCAGGAGCGATCCGGCCACGGTCGTGGCGATGCAGCCGACGAGCAGGAGAGTGCCCAGCGGCGCAAGGATGGGCGGGGCAAACGGTGCCTCCGCGCCGTTGGCGAGGGTGGCGATGAGCGCCAGCATCAGCCCTGCGGGCAGAAAGCCTTGGGCGAGCGTGACGAGGCGGGCTGCTAGCGAGAGCGTGATGGATCTGGCATGCAGCGATGCGGTGAGGTTGATTGCGAGCAGCGTTGCGGCGGCCGTAAGCTCGATCCACGCGCCGATCATTGCGGGCTCGGCTGCAAAGGCCGCGGCGAGCGCCAGCTCGCACACGCCTAGCAGCCACAGCGCCAGGGTAAGCCCCTGCAGCCGCGGGAACCGCAGCCGGGTGCCGGTCAGAGAGGGGAAGAATGTATGCAGCGTGCCGAGGATCGCGGTCCCCAGCCAGCCGGCTAGATTGAGCGCGAGGTGCGCGCCAAGCAGCGAGCCGTAGGACCATTTGACGCCACCGGCGAGCAGGACACCAGCCAGCGTCCCGAGCACCAGACAGCCGGCGGAGGCCTGATACCAGCGTACCGCCCATCGCGCTCGCTGCAGCGAGCGGCGCTGCATCGCATACAGGACACCGGAGAACAAGCCCAGGCCGATGACGATCAGCGCCCCACCGGCGTCGATCATGGCGCTGATGGCAGTGGGCACCCCGACGGCGACCAGCAGCGTTCCGGTGTTCCACACCGACAGCTGGGTGACCATGAGCCGTCGCGGTGGAGGGCTCGTAGCCAGGAACGCGCAGACAAAGAACTGGCCGGCACCGAGCACGAGCTGGGACACCCCACCCAGCAGCGCGAGGTGCAGCGCGAGCCAGTGAAGCCGTTGATCGCCGTCGGCCGCATAGGCAATAGCGGCGGCTGCGGCTGCGATCAGCATGACCAAGGCCGCGGCGAAAAAGGCTGCGAGTAGGTCACTCGGCCTTGGTCCCGAGAGACCGAAGTGTCGCCCGCGGCAGCGCCGCTCGGAGCCGCCGGCCATCGGCGCGCGTTGTGGTGTCCCGGTGCTCATCGAAGCTCGTCGGTCAGCGCCGACCGATAAGCGGCCGTGGGCTGAGAGAGCTCGTCACCGAGGCTGGATACGGACCGCCTAGCCATCGCCGCATAAGTTTACACAGGCGGCATAGGAAAAGCAGGCGAGGCATGGTACGGTCTGTTGCAGCGGCGATCTGCAACGACCAAAAGGAGCTCGCCCCGTGACCTATGTGATCAATGAGCCTTGCATCGGCACAAAGGACTCCTCCTGCGTCGAGGTCTGCCCGGTCGACTGCATCCACCCAACGCCGGATGAGCCGGGTTTCGCGGAGGCCGAGCAGCTCTACATCGATCCAGCCGAGTGCATCGACTGCGACGCATGCGTCGAGGCGTGCCCTGTGGACGCGATCACCGCGGAGGATGCTGTACCACCCGAGTGGCAGAAGTACATTCAGATCAACGCCGCCTACTACGAGCGGGTTGGCAGCTCGTGAGCGCCAGGTGCTTGCCCACCCGTACGCGGCCGCGACCAGAGCCACTGAAGCGACGGGCCGCCGACGGGCTCACAAGCGCGGTCTTGGGTATGCCGCGCATCGGCAAGGGCCGCGAGCTGAAGGCGGCGCTCGAGTCCTATTGGGATGGACGGATCCCCGCCGCCGAGCTTCAGCGAGTGGCGAGCGACCTGCGCCACCAACACCTTACGAGTGCGGCGACTACGGGAGTGGACGTCCTGCCTTGCAACGACTTCTCCCTCTACGACCACGTGCTTGATACCTGCGTACTGGTCGGTGCGATCCCGGAGCGCTTCATGAGGCTGGAGATGTCCTCGCTTGAGCGCTACTTCGCGATGGCGCGAGGCTCGGGCGAGGTGCGTCCGCTGGCGATGACCAAGTGGTTTGACACCAACTACCACTATCTCATACCCGAGATCTCCCCCGACACGCAGTTCAAGCTCTGCGCGGAGAAGCCGCTCTCAGACTTCCGTGAGGCTCTGTCATGGGGGTTCTGCGCCCGGCCCGTGCTGCTGGGGCCGGTCTCGTTTCTGCTCCTGGCCAAGCCCGACCGACCGAGCGGCCGGCCGCTGGATGCCTTGGAGAGGCTGCTGGCAGTGTATGAGCAGCTGCTCGGGGTGCTCGAAGCCGCGGGCGCGCGGGCGTTGCAGATCGACGAGCCCTTCCTGGCCACCGACATGGACGACGTCCAGATGGCGGCTGTCGAGTGGTCCTGGGCGCGCCTGGCTTCGGCGGCGCCCGCGGTCGACCTCACCCTGGCAACTTACTTCGGCGGGGTCGGTGAGAACCTCGAGCGCGTGCTCAGGTTACCCGCCAGCGAGTTCCACCTCGACCTCGTCCGTGCACCCGAGCAACTCGAGGCGGCGACTGCCGCGCTAGCACCGGCCGCGCGCCTGTCGCTCGGGGTCATAGACGCACGCAACGTCTGGGCTGACGATCTGCAGGCGACCATGCGCCTCGTCGAGCCCGCGCTCGTTCGACTCGGCCATGATCGCGTGCGCCTGGCGCCCTCCTGCTCGCTGCTGCACGTTCCCTACTCGCTCGCACACGAGCGGCGGATGGATCGCGACCTGCGTAGCTGGCTTGCCTTCGGCGAGGAGAAGCTGGGAGAGCTGCAGACGCTCAAGGAGGCGCTCGCCGCAGCGCCGACCCGTTGGCGCGAGGTGCTCGATGCCAACCGTGAGGTGCTCCAGGCGCGCGGCACCTCGCGGCGCGTGCACGATCCTGACGTGGCAGCCCGGCTTGCGAGTCTCGGCAATGTCGATATTGCGTGCCGCTCGTCCTATGCCACGCGCGCTCAGGCCCAGGCGCAGCGGCTGAGCCTGCCAGATCTGCCGACCACCACGATCGGCTCCTTTCCGCAAACCCAAGAGATACGAGCCGCACGGCGCGAATGGACCGACGGCACGCTTGACCCGCAGGAGTACGAGCACACGCTGGAGGAAGAGATTCGCACGACGATCGCACGTCAGGAGCGCCTGGGGTTGGACGTGCTCGTGCACGGCGAGGCCGAGCGCAACGACATGGTCGCCTACTTCGCCGAACAACTACGAGGCTTCGCCGTGACCGAGCACGGGTGGGTGCAGTCCTACGGGTCGCGCTGCGTCAAGCCGCCGATCTTGTTCGGCGACGTCTCTCGTCGGCACCCAGTCAGCATTCGCTGGTGGCGCTTTGCCCAGGGCCTGACCAACCGCCCGGTCAAGGCAATGCTCACCGGGCCGGTGACGATGTTGGTCTGGTCTTTTGTCCGCGACGACCAGCCGCGCGAGCTCACCGCCCGCCAGCTCGCCCTGGCGATCGGTGAGGAGGCGCTTGACCTCGAGCGCGCCGGCGCAGCGATCATCCAGATCGACGAGGCGGCGTTGCGTGAGGGGCTGCCCCTGCGCCGCGCCGCCCAGCCAGACTATCTGCGCTGGGCCGTGGACTGCTTTCGCCTGGTGTGCGCTCGTTTGCAGGACTCGACCCAGGTGCACGCGCACATGTGCTATTCACAGTTTGACGAGATCATCGAGCATATCCTCCGCATGGACGCAGATGTCCTCTCAATCGAGGCATCGCGGTCGGATATGCGTCTGCTCCAAGCGTTCGCCGATGCCGCTTACCCCAACCAGCTCGGTCCCGGCGTCTACGACGTCCACTCGCTGCGCCAACCCAGCGCTCACGAGATTGAGGCGCTGCTCGCGCGCGCAGAGCGTCATATCCCGCGCGAGCGCCTGTGGGTGAACCCGGACTGCGGCCTGAAGACCCGCACCTGGGAGCAGGTGCTGCCCGCTCTCGAGCATCTTGTGACCGCCGCCAAGCGTCGCCGTGCCAGCACTGACGGGACTTAGCGCGCGCGCCTCTACGACCCCGTCGCGACGGGTACACCAACCAGGCTCCCCCACTCGGTCCAAGAGCCATCGTAGTTCTTGACACGGTCCTGGCCGAGCAGCTCGTGCAGGACGAACCAGGTGTGTGCGGAGCGCTCGCCGATACGACAGTAGGCGATGATGTCCTCCCCACCGAGCACACCCTTGTCCGTGTACAAATCGCGCAATTCCGCGGCCGACTTGAACGTACCGTCGTCGTTGACAGCCTGCGACCAGGGCACCGATGCGGCACTCGGGATGTGCCCGGCGCGCTGCGCGCCCTCCTGCTCGTAGCCGGAGGGCGAGACGATCTCTCCCGTGAACTCCGCTGGTGAGCGGACGTCGACAAGCCGAGTGGGAGCATCGATCGCCTCGAGCACCTCGTCGCGGCGTGCGCGGATCGTTTCGTCGCCGGGCTGAGCCATGAAGCCCGCGGGCGGATAGCCGGACATCTCGGCGGTCGTCGGCCGCCCGTCGGAGATCCACTTTTCGCGTGGCCCGTTGAGCAGCAGCACCTTTTGGTGCCCGTAGTACTTCAGGTACCAGTACGTGTAGGCGGCGAACCAGTTGCTGCGGTCACCATATAGGACGATCGTGTGGTCGTTGGAGATGCCGCGGCCGCCGAAGAGCTCGCCGAACGCTTGCGCGTCGAGGAAGTCACGCCTGAGCGGATCCTGCAGATCCTGCTTCCAGTCGAAGCCGATTGCACCTGGAATGTGCGCCTGTGCGTACAGCGCTGGGTTCTCGTCGACCTCCACGATGCGGATGCTCTGGTCGTTCAGGCGCTGCTCAAGCCACTCCGCCTCCACGAGGACGTCCTTCGCGTAATCAGACACTGGTAGATCTCGCTTTCTCATTTGATGGGATCGGAATTTCGTGAGGCGACGCGACCCGGCTTCGCTGGGGTCCGTCTGGCGCCCCGTCGCGGAGCTGCTGTCTGAGCTTGCGCCGGGCATCGTGGAGCGTCTTGTACAGGGCGCCTGGTGTAGAGTCGAGCTGCGCCGCGAGCTCCTTAGGCTCCACCCCATTGATCGCCAGCGCCACCAGCACATCACGCTGGTGGGGCGTCAGCTTGTGCGCGATCAGATGGCTGAGCGTGCACGTCAGTTCGCTGGCTTCCCTGTGCGCGCTCGATTCTTCCTCGCCGATGAGGTGCGCCGGCCAGCGCTCAATGTCGATCGGGGTGTCCCGTGCGTGGCCGAGGCGCCTTCGGATCTTCCCGGGCACCTCGAGTTGGGCGAACCGCTTTGCCCAGGTGGTGAAGAGCGCGTCGCCGCGAAAGTCGTCCAGCTTGCCGAGGATCGCGAGGAGCGCATCATCGGCTGCCTGCAGCGCCAGATCGTCGAGATCGCCCCCCGATGGGTGCGCAAGCGCGACAGTGCGCCGCCGGACCTCGTGGCGGGCCTCGGTCAGCAGCAGCGCATGCAGGCGGCCGAGTGCCGCTTCACGTACCCACCCGTCGGCGTGCAGTTGCCGCAGCCACGCGCGCGACTCCGAATCCAGCCGGGGTATAACCCCGGCACGCGGCGCGCTCATCGCAGACCCCAGAGGAGGCTGGCGAGCCGTGGGCGGCGCCTGCCCGCAGCCCGGCCAAGCCGAGCGCTCGGCTCTTCGCGCGTTGCAGCGCTCGCCCGGCCGGGCGAGACGACCGTTGGATCGAGCCGGTGCGCGGCGGCAGCGGCACGCAAATGCCAGTCATGGATGAACCACGACGGCGGGTTTCCCCACGTCCGCGCCTCGAGCACCCAGTGCCCCTCGCTCGTGCCGTGCTCCAGGAAGAGGCCGGAGTAGAAGTCGATGCGCGTGAAACCGGGGTGGACAGCGCTGGGATGCAGCTTTGGATGCATGTCCGTCGTGAGGTCGAGCTCCCGCGTAAGGAGCGCGACGTCGGCGTCGCTCATCGCACTCGCGAACGGGACACGAAACAGCGTGGACGCCGTGGGCACCCCTGCGTTGGAGGCGAGCGTGGACGCTCGCGTGCTGCGCTGGCTCGACGCTGACGCAGGACGAGCGGCGACCTGACGCGATATGGACCGGCCCTTCAAGATTGCCACGTGCGGAGCTGTGGTGCCCACTGCCGCCTCCGGTCAACGACTCTTTTCTATAGCTTCAATGTAAATAACCTAGCACACCTTGCGAGGCATGCCCGAGACCACCCGGCTGGGCTTCATCCGGATGCTCGACCAGAGATGATGTGGCCGCGCCCTCGGCGCCAGTTCGCTGCAGACGCAGATGAGGCGCAGCGATGGTCATGCGAGATGAGGCGCCTTCCGAACCCCTATGGTCCTCGCAGGCGCGACCACAGCCAGTTGAGCGCGCGCCAGCGCTGGGATGCGTCATGCTCATGCGCCGGATCGTGACCGGATCCCTCAGCGAGCGGAAGGGCGCTCATCAACCACAGGGCGATGTTCCCGTCGCAGAGCACAAACCCAGCGTGCTCAAGACACGCGACGATCTCATCGCAAAACGCCCGGCACACAAGGGTCGTTGGTTGGTGTTCGGTCGCGTGCGCGAGCAGCGAGAAGGAGAGCTCCAGCGCGCCGGGGGTCGAGCGGCCCCAGTCGAACGCCGCGGTGCTCCGGTAGCCCAGATGTGGCAGGGGCTCGACGGCGGTACGGCTAACCACGTACACCTCGGTGCTTCCCGGACGTCGGCCGACATAGCGGCGCTCTGATTGACGGGGGCTCGAAGGGCGCGTGAACGACGGCAGGGTGCCGAACATCTGGAGCGGACGCGGCCCCACGGCGATCACGGCGCCCGCACGCCTGAGGGATACCTCACGCATGCTCTCCCAGCGTCCGACGGGCTGTGCCTCTTACGTGCATGACCTCGACCGAGGATCGCGCGTAAGGGACTCCGCGGGCCTCGCGGCCCGACACGACTGCGGCGCATCCGCGCGGTCGTAAGAAGCTGCAGCACGCTCGACGCTGAAGAGATATGAGCAGCCTGCAATCAACCCGCTCCACAAGATGAGGCTCCAGGCGACAGCGGTCCCGGCCGCGCCGGCGAACGTCAGCCCCGAGGTCCGGCGGACGCGCGTCGCCGCGGTACGCAGCGCCATGCGTTTGCGTGACCAGCGCAGCGTCGCGTCGCGTCCGCGAGCCGGGGTCGTACCCTCGTCTCCTAGTGCCAGAGGCGATGAGCTGACAGCTCGCCGCAGACCGTTCGCCAAGCGGGAAAGCGAGGACTGAACGCCATGCCCAACGACTCGGGACGTCGTTCCGGCCGGCCACGCGTGGTGATTGCCGGTGCAGGTGTCGCGGGGCTGGAGACACTGCTGGCGCTGCGCGCGCTGGCCGCGGATCGCGTTGAGATCACGATCCTCGCGCCGGAGACGAGATTCATAAACCTGTCAATGTCCGTCGACCAGCCCTTCAAGCCCAAGCGCGAACGCGGCCTTCGGCTGCAGGACATCGCGGCGGAGATGGGAGCGCATTGGCACCGCGGGGTGCTCGACCGCGTCGAGCACGAACGCCACCGGGTAGTGAGCAGGGACGAGCATGAGCTTCCGTACGACATGCTTGTGCTCGCGATCGGCGCCCGCCCGAACCGAGAGTGGACGTCCACCGACGTGCTGACCTATCACGGTGGTCACGACGGGCCCGCTTACCGGCTGCTGCTCGCCCAGTTGCGCGCAGGACAAATCAATAGGGTGGCGTTCGTCAAGCCCGCCGGGGCGAGCTGGCCATTGCCGCTGTATGACCTGGTGTTGATGACCGCGGCGTCATGCGCCGCGCAGGGGAAATCGGCGGCACAGCTGAGCCTCATCACCCCCGAGCAGGAACCGCTCGCGATCTTCGGCAAGTCCGCCAGCGCGAAGGTCCGCCAGCTCCTACAGGATGCCCGCGTTGGCCTGCACACAAGCAGCTATGGCGTGCCTATCCGCTCGGGACGGCTTGTGATCTCCCCCGGCGGGCATCGCATGAGAGTTGACCGTATCGTCACTCAGCCGCGCATCGTTGGGCCTCGCCTTCGTGGCATCGCCTGCGCAGAGGACGGGTTCATACAAACCGACGCCCACGGTCGGCTTCCAGGCCTGGACGGGGTGTTCGCCGCAGGCGATATGACGACATTCCCGGTCAAGCAGGGGGGTCTGGCCGCCCAGCAGGCCGACGCGGTCGCCGAAGCGATCGCGGCCTCCGTAGGCGCCGAAATCGATCCCCAGCCCTTCCGTCCGGTACTGCGGGGGCTGCTGTTGACCGGGGGTGCGCCGCGCTACGTGCGCGCGGACATCAGCGGCGGCGCGGGCGATGACTCGATCATCTCCGGGCAGGCACTGTGGTGGCCGCCGGATAAGATCTGCGGGCGCTACCTGGCGCCCTACCTCTCGAGCCAGGCCGGCGAGGCGCTTGACGTCATGCCTCGGGATGAGCATGCGCTCCCTGTCGAGTCGGTGCTCGACCATCTTGATCTGAGCGCGGGCGGCCTCGGCGAGCTCGTTGACGTTGAGCCCCCGGCCGCCCCGGACCAGGCGCCGCCCCGGCGGAGCAGGCGCCACGAGGAGCGCTCCATCGGTGCCGCTGATCCTGACGGCGGCTGGTTGCGTAAGCGACGGCCTGAGAACGCTTGAGATGGCTGGGCGTGCAACTCAGCCGGCCGTCCAAAGCAAGCGCGAGCGCGCGCCTACGCTGGTCGAGCGGCTGGCAGCGTTCGTCTGCCGCGCTTCTTGGAAGGAGATCTCTCAGCCGGCGCGCGAGCAGCTGAAGCTCCGTGTCCTCGACTCGTTGGGCTGCGCAGTGGGTGCGCTGGGCGCGGAGGTGCCCGCGATCGTGCGTGCGCAGGTGCAGGAGTTCGGCGGCGCGCCGCTGGCGAGCTTGATCGGCGCCGGCAAGAGCGCGCCCGATCGCGCCGCGCTCTACAACGGCGCGCTCGTGCGCTACCTGGACTTCAACGACTCCTACCTCGCGCCGGGCGAGACGTGCCACCCGAGCGACAACCTGGCCGCGGTGCTCGCGGCCTGTGAGTACGCTCATGCGGATGGCCGCAGACTGTTGACCGCGCTCGCGGTCGCCTACCAGGTCCAGAATCGCCTCAGCGATCTCGCGCCGGTACGCGCCAAGGGTTTTGACCACACGACCCAGGGTGCGTACGCCGCAGCGGCCGGGGTCGCGCGGGCGCTCGGCCTGGATGAGCGGCGGACCGCGAATGCGATCGCGGTTGCGGGGACCTCGCTGAATGCGCTACGCGTGACCCGTACCGGTGAGCTCTCGCACTGGAAGGGGCTCGCCTATCCGGCAACGGCGGCGGGCGCAACCCAAGCCGCGTTCCTAGCGAGGCGCGGCATCACCGGTCCACGGGAAGTCTTCGAGGGCAACAAGGGCTTCATCGACACGATCGCCGGCCCATTCGAGATCGACTGGTCCCAGGAGGATCTCGAGTCGGTGCGCGGCACCATCCTCAAGCGCTATGACGCCGAGATCCACTCCCAGTCGGCAATCGAGGCGCTGCTGGAGTTGCGCGCCCAGCACGAGATACACGCGGGCGCGGTGGAGAGGATCGAGCTCGACACGTTCCAGGTCGCCTACGACATCATCGGCGGCGGACAGGAGGGCGGGAAGCGCTCCGTCACCACCAAGGAGCAGGCCGACCACTCGCTGCCCTACCTGCTCGCGGTCGCCCTCCTGGACGGACAGGTTCTGCCCGAGCAGTATGAGCCGCAGCGCATCGCCGCACATGACGTTCAGGAGCTGTTGCGCCACGTCGAGGTGCGCCCGGACGCCGAGCTCTCGCGACGCTTCCCGCAGCAGCACAGCGCCCGTGTGCGACTGCATCTACACGACGGGCGCCTGCTGGAGCGCGAGCAGCACGACTACGAGGGCTTTCACACCCGACCGATGGGCTGGGATGCGGTCGCGGCGAAGTTCGACCGGCTCTCCGCGGGACAGATCGATCGCGAGCGCCGCGCCCGGATCAAGGAGACCGTCGGCGACTTGGAGCAGCTGACCGTCGAGCAGCTGGCGCGGCTGCTTGCGATGCCAGGAACACGAGAGTGAGGATATGAGCGCCGAGATCCTCACGATCGACCGCTTGGAGGAGTGGGTGCGCTCAGGTGGGCACTGGCGCGTCGTGGACATCTCAACCGAGCATGTCACCGTCGACCTGTGCGCCTGCACCGGCGAGCCGATGCAACGCCTTGGCTCAGACGACCCAACGGTGATCGGCTACCTGCGCACCGCGCCCTCGGACCTGGACCAGGATTGAAAGCAAGGAGACCGAAAATGCCGACCGAGACATCAACCCACACAGACGAGCTGGCGTTCGCGTTTCTGCGCGCCAGCCATCGCCCAGCCAAGCCGCGCACGCGCGGGGTGACCGAGATCCGCGGCCCCTACTACTCGGTCATGGGACCGCGCTACCTGCGCGACGTGCTGGAGACGATGGGCGAGCATGTCGACGCGCTGAAGTTCGCGGGTGGCTCGTTCACGCTGATGCCCGAGACGGCGCTGCGCGAGATCATCGAGATCGCGCACGAGCACAACGTGCTGGTCTCGACCGGCGGCTTCATCGAGCACGTGCTGACGCAGGGGCCCGACACGGTCGAACGCTACATCGACGCGGTCGCGCGCGTGGGCTTTGACATCCTCGAGGTCTCAGCCGGCTTCATCAGCATCCCCACCGACGACATCCTGCGGCTGGTCGAGCGGGTGAAGCGCGCCGGCTTGAAGGCCAAGCCGGAGGTCGGCATCCAGTTCGGCGCCGGGGGCGCCAGCACCCCTGCGGAGCTCGAGCAGGAGGGCACGCGCGATGTCGGCTACGCGATCGACCTCGCGCGGCGCTGCCTGGACGCCGGCGCGTACATGATCATGATCGAGTCCGAGGGCATCACCGAGGAGGTCGCCAACTGGCGCACCGACGTCGTCGCGACGATCGCCCGCGAGCTCGGCCTGGAGAAGGTGATGTTCGAGGCCGCCGACCCCGAGGTGTTCGGCTGGTACGTCAAGAACTACGGGCCCGAGGTCAACCTGTTCGTCGACCACTCCCAGATCGTGCAGCTCGAGTGCCTGCGCCGCGGCATCTGGGCCACCAAGAGCCTCTGGGGCCGCGTCGTCACATACCCTGAGCAGTAGAGCGCTCACCGTCGAGCCACCGATCAGGTGATCTGATACAGCGGGCCATCGCCCCCCTCGGGTGGGGTCAGACGCCCGCCCTTTGCGGTGATCGCGCCGCATTGCACGCAGTTGGTGTAGTTGACGATGACATCAACGTCGCCGCGCTCGGGAGCGTCCTCGGGGATCTCATACACTCCCGCTGGGCACATCCAGCGCCAGGTTTCGGCGAGCTCGCGCGGCACGTGGCGCTGGATGCGGATGTGATTGGGAGCGCCATCGCGCGTGGCGTTGCCGGTCATGAACACGCTTGAGAGCTTGTCGAAGGCGTACTTGCCGTCCGGCTTCGGGTAGCCGTCCTTCTTGGTGCCGATCGACATCGGCGCGTCCGCGTCGCGGTGGTTGGTCCAGCGCCCGCCCGGCAGCCGCCCCCTGCTGATGAGCATCGCGTTCGCGGTCGCGCCGCCGATGAAGAAGTCCCTGGCGAACGGCTGCCTCATGTTGCGGCTCTCATACAGCTCCCTGCCGATCAACGAGTCCTCCACCCGCCGCTCGTAGGACCGCAAGTCGCTGGAGCAGACCTTCAGCGCCTCGACGATCTCCTCCGCCGCCATGATCCCGGCGTGTATCGCGTAGTGGATCCCCTTGAGGATCGGCACGTTGACCATCCCTCCCGCGTCCCCGCAGATCACCATCCCCGGAGCGGAGAGCTTGGGCATCGCCCAGTAACCCCCCTCGGGGATCGCCTTAGCGCCCCATGCGACACGTTCGCCGCCCTCGAGGATGCCCCGCACCAGCGTTGACTGCTTGAACTGCTGCAGCAGGTCGTGCGCAGAGACGGTCGCGTCGGTGTGGTCGAGGCCGATCACGAAGCCGAGCGAGACGCGCTCGGCGCCCATCGGGTAGATCCACGAACCGCCGAACTCGCGGTGCTTGGCGCGGTAGCGCAAGGGCCAGCCAAGCGTGTGGATCACACGATCAAGCGGCCTCGGCACCTTCCACACCTCCTTGACCCCCAGCGACCAGACCTGCGGCTCGTTGTTGGCCGCCAGGTCGAACTCGCGTATCGCCACGCCCGTCAGGTGTCCCCAGCAGCCCTCGGCCAGCACTGTTGTCTGCGCCGTCACATCGCAGCCGGGCTGGAAGGTACCCAGCTGCTGGCCGTCCCTGCCCCGACCCCTATCGCCCGAGCGCACCCCTCTGACGACACCATCGCTCACGAGCAGCTCGGCGGCGGCCGTCTCGGTGAGGATGTACGCCCCGGCCTGCTCGGCCTTCTCGGCCATCCAGCGCGAGAGCTCGGCGACCGACACCATGTAGTTGCCGTGGTTACGAAACGGGGGCGGCGTCGGTTTCAACGGCACCGCCATGTTCGCGGTGAGCATCCAGTACACCGAGTCCTTGTCCACCTGCCCGTAGGTCGGCCAGTCCTCGGGGTCGAGCTGCGGGAATAGCTGGCGCAGGCCAGATGGACGCATCATCGCGCCCGACAGGTTGTGCGCGCCGCAGACCTTGCCCTTCTCGATCACCGCCACCGGCACTTCGCCGAGACGCTCGCTGAGCTCGGGCTCTCCGGCCAGCAGCTGCAGTAGGCGGTTGGCGCACGCCAGTCCGGCCGGACCGCCGCCGACGATCGCGATGCCAACCTCGACGCGCTCATTCTCGGGATCGGACTGTCTTCTCACGAACTCCTTCACCGGGTCCACCGGCGGCGGGAAATCGGCGGGAACCACCCGCCTCATTGCGGGCCCATCCAGAAGAGCCGGGGTCGCTTCGCATCGGTGGCCGACGCACCGCGATCCTCAAGGCTCGCGCGCCACGCCATCACGCCCTCACGAGGCCCATCTCTGAGAGCGAGTCGAGCAGCAGATGGAGATAGACGACTCCGGCGTAGGGGCGCCAGCGGTCCAGAACACGTGCCACCCCCTCGTAGTCAAGCTTGCTTTCGATATCGAGGAAGCGCTCGAGCTTGTTGCGGGCACCGATATCATCTCCGGGAAAGATGTGCAGCCGACCCAGGCCGCGAAGCATCACGTACTCCGCAGTCCAGCGGCCCACACCGTAAAGGCCCATCAGCCGCTGGATCGCCTCCTCGTCGTCAACCAGCGTCAACGACTCGAGATCAATCTCACCCGCGACGATCGCTTGAGCGGCCCCGACGATCGTGCGTGCCTTGGTCAAGCTGAACCCCAGGAGCTTGAGCTGCTCCGGCTCCAGGCGGGAGAGCTCCCGCGGACCTGGGAACGCCCTGGCGCCGGCAGGGACCCCCGGCACCGCTCGGCCGTGCGCGGCGGCGAGGCGATTGAGCAGGTGGATCCCGACGGTGATCGAGAGCTGCTGGCAGGCGACGGCATTGACGAGCGCCTCAAAGACGGTCGGAAAGCGCGGCGGCTTGAGCCCGCGCATACGCGCGGCCAGCCCGCCGAGCACCGGGTCCTGCGCCGCCATCGTCGCGAACCCCGAAAGGTCGACCGTGAGACCCAGCAGCCTGTTCAGCATGCTGCGAGCAAGCGCCTCCGAGCCCGGAGCGGTCGGTCCGCCCGCGAGCGCGACGGCGACCCGCGGCGCCTCGCGCGAGCCGCTCTGGGTCACGGAGACCGCGACCGCCTCTTCGTCGAGCAACAGCACGCGGGCGTAGACGTGCCCGTCCCAGCGGTCGATCGCGTTATGGGCCCGGCGGCGCAACGCCCACACCGTGAGGTCGAGGCGAAACGGCGCGTCCAGCTCGGTCTCGAGCTGGCGTCCCAGCCCAGGGGCCTGGGCGTCGTCGAGCTCTACCGGTTTCAGAGTGGCGTCCATTCCCCTCCCGCGTCGCTCGATCCGGCGTTCTTACGGTCGAGTCGGCGACGATCAGGTGCTCGCGCCGATGACCGCGGTCGCCCAGTCGATCACCGATGCGGGGCGCACGATGTGCTTGCTCATGCCGAGCTGCCTAGGCTCGAGGCCGAGCGCGAGCCCGACGAGTTGGGGCAGGTGCAGCACTGGCATGCCGAGCTTGCGACCGACGACCCGCTCCGCGAGCGGCTGTTGCAGATCGAGGTTCAGGTGGCACAGCGGGCAGGGCGTGACGAGGCAGTCCGCGTCGGCGTCGAGCGCGTCGCCGAGGTGGCGTCCGGCCTGGCGCAGCGAGGCGTCCCTGTTCATGGTGATGATCGGAAAGCCGCAGCACTTGTAGACGCCGGCGTAGTCCACGACGGTGCCGCCGAGCGCCTCGATCACCCACTGCAGGTAGCGGTGCCGCGGATGCTCGTCGTCGATTGCCAGCTGGTCCATCGGGCGCACGATGTAGCAGCCGTAGAAGGGGCCGACCCTAAGGTTGCTCAGCGGCCGAGCGACCTTGGCCTGAAGCGCGGCCAGACCGATCTCCTCGACCAGCAGCCAGAGGAAGTTCTTGTTGGTCAAGCCGCGCTCGTAGCGCAGGTCCTCGCCGGCGAGCGTTGCGTTGACATGGTCGCGGTAGGCGTCGTTGGCATCCAGGCGCTGCTGGCACTCGGTCTGCGCGCCCTGGCAGGTCGAGCAGATGTTCATCATCAGCTCGCCGTCGGTCTGCTGGGCAAGCGCGAACGTGCGCGCGTTCAGCGTGTCCGCGAGCTCCTGGTTGTGCTCGGCGATCACGCCGGCGCCGCAGCACGCCGCGCGGTCGAGTTCGATCAGCTCAATGTCGAGCAGCGGCGCGACCTTCGCCATCGATCCGTGCAGCTCCGGCGTGAAGCCCCGGCTGACGCAGCCGGGCCAGTAGGCGACTCTCACCGATCTTCCCCTTGACGGCGCGGAGCGTGGGTGGTGTCGAGACCGCTCGCACCGGTGGCGACCATCGCCGGGCCGCTCCCGGCGACCTCCGCGGGCTCACCGCTGTCGTAGCCGCTGACGTAGAGGTTCAGCTCGTAACGCGACTCCCGGCGCTGAATCGAATCGAAGAGGCGATGTAGGCCTTTGAAGCGTCTGCGATGTGGGTGCAGGAGCGCGTTTCCGAAGGTGATCTTGCGCCGCGCCAGCGCTCTGAGGATCACCGGCAGCGAGTAGAGCAGAACCGGCACCGCGCGCGGGTTGAGCTTGCCTCCGTAGGAGTCCGGCAGCACGTCGGCCTCATGCAGCAGACCGTTGCGACGGATGTTCTCCGTGAAGGCGTGCTCGTGGCGGTGGCCGTTGTTGTGGTCCTCGATGTGGTGATCGGAGCCGGCGAGGCGGCGCAGGCGCATGATCTGGCTCATGGGCGCGACGCCCTTCGGACAGGCATCGATGCACATCCAGCAGTGGCTGCAGTCATACAGGCCATGCGGGTCCTCGGAGAGATCCTTCAGGCGCTCGTAGTGCCACGCATCGCGGGGGTCACCGACGAAGCGGTATGCCTTCGCGAGCGCCGCCGGGCCGATGAACTCGGGGTCGACCTCCATCGAAAGACAGTCCGAAACGCACGCGCCGCACTGGATGCAGGCCATGGTCTGCGTGACGTCGATCATGCTCTGGCGCGGCACGATGTGCTCACGTTCGGGAGTCGGCTGCCTGTTGATGAGCCACGGTGTGACGCGGTGGACCTTCTTCCAGTGAACCGCGTCCATGTCCACGATCAGATCCTTCATCACCGGCATGTTGCCCATCGGCTCGACCTGGATGACCCTGCTGCCCTCGCGGGCGGCCTGCGCCGCCCGCTCGAGGTGCGTGTGGCAAGCCAGCCCGGGCTTGTCGTTGATCCTCACGCCACAGGAGCCGCAGATCGCTTGCCGGCAGGAGCAGCGGATCCCGATCGAGCCGTCGACTTCGTCACGCAGCTTGAGGATCGCGTCGAGCACCGAACGGTGACCCTCCAGCTCGACCTTGAAGTCCTGCCAGTAGGGCATCTCGCCGGACTCCGGGTTGAAGCGACGTAGCCTCAGCGTGTATTGGAGCGGCGACTTGATCATCGGGGAGCCGGCGTCGCAGTCTCACCCGGTCCAAGCGGGTGGAACTTCGCCGCCACGAGCCCAACTGCGGCGATATCAGCGGTCACGATCGAAGCCCTCCTTCTACGGCTCGACATTTCGATGCACTCGCTCAATCAGCGTCAGCGAGGCCCCGGGTTCTTACCTCCGCAATCGGCGCGCCCGCCTTCCGTGAGCATGCTGGCGGGCACCGGCCGACGGTAGGCTCGGCTCTGGGTAAGAAGCGGCCGTCGCAGCGCGCTGAGGGGTATGAGCACCGCAACCCCGACCCTCGTCGCTCTGCAACGCGGACTGCCCTTGGGACGCCGCATGCGGCGTCCCGGTCGTTGGGGCCCGGCTGGGCTGCCGGCTGGACGACAAGAAGGAGGCAGGTCATGAACGACATGAGCTTTGAGGTGGAGCTGGCGTGGTCGGGAACGGGACGCGATGGGGTGGGCGAGATCCGTACCGACGATCTGTCGATGGAGCTCTCCGGCCCGGAGGCGATGGGTGGTCGCGGCATCGGCACGAACCCGGAGGAGCTGTTGGTGTGCGCCGTCTCCTCGTGCTACACGGCTACGCTGTTCGGCGTGCTGAGCACCCGCGGGTTGCCTGCTGCCTCGCTGGCTGTGAGTGCGACGGGGACGGTCAGCGGCTTTCCCGGCCACGCGCGCTTCGCGCGTCTGGTGGTGAGCCCCACGATCGTGGGTGCGGACGTGGGGCGACGCGCGGAGTACGAGCAGGCGGCTGGTGTGGCGCACGAGCGCTGCTTCATCGGGCGTACGCTCTCACCCGAGGTCGCCTATGAGGTCGGATCGGTGCGGCTGCGGGGTGGCGCGCCAGAGCATGCGGCGCAACAGTCGACCCCCAGCAGGCCCGCCCCTGAGATTACCGACCAACCCTCCCCGGCGTGACGTTGGTATGAGGGACGGCGATCAGCTTGGGGGCGATCACGCCCCGATGACCGGAACGAGCCGGACGCAGACTTCTGAATGGCTCCCGGGTTGCTGAGGCCGCGCCAGTAACGGCGCACCGCCAACTCCCGCTCTCCCCTATGAGGCCGCGGACGGGCCGGGCTCGTCGGTGAGAGGGTCGGGCTCGATGCGGGTGATCATGCGTATCGGGCGGTCCTTGCGTAGATAGTTCCACGCCCAGTTCACGAGCACGACGGTCCGGTTGCGAAACCCGATCAGGTAGTAGAGATGCACGGTGAGCCAGGCGATCCAGCCTGCCCACCCGGTGAGACGTAAGCGCCATATGCTTGCGACCGCGGCGTTGCGTCCGATGACCGCCATCGTGCCCTTGTCGCGATATCGGAACGGCGTGCGAAGAGGTCTTGCCCTGAGCTCACCGAGGATCGCGTCTGCGACATATCTGCCCTCCTGCTTCGCTGGCGGGGAAAGCATCGGCAGCTCGCCGCCATTGGTGGCCACTGAGGCGAGGTCGCCAACGGCGAACACCTCCGGACGCCCCGGCAAACGCAGGCGATCGTCGGTCTGCAGGCGCCGGGTGCGTGTCCTCTCAGCGCCGGACACTCCGGCCAGCTCGGTCGCGCGGATGCCGGCAGACCAGATGATCGTTCTTGAAGCGATCTCAGCCCCGTTTGAGAGCAGGACCGCCTCCGGCGTGGCGCGATCGACGAGGCTGCGTGTGAGGACCTCGACGCCACGACGTCTCAGGATCGTATTCGCGTAGCGGCCAAGCCGTTCGGGAAACGCCGGCAGGATGCGATCGGCTCCCTCGATGAGCACGATGCGCGCCAGTGTCGGCGCCAGCTCAGGGTACTCGCGTCCGAGGACCAGCTTGAGCAGCTCTATCAGGGCCCCGGTGAACTCGACGCCCGTCGGCCCGCCACCGACCACGACGAACGTCAACCACGCCCGACGCTCACTCTCCTGTGAGGCTTGTGCTGCGCGCTCCAGGCACGCGACGATGTGGTTGCGCAGCCGTTGCGCTTGCGGCAACGTCTTCATGCTGAGCGTGTGTGCGGCGAGGCTGGCGTTCTCAAAGTAGTTGTTCTCGCTGCCTGTCGCCAGGACGAGATAGTCGTAGAAAATGTCTCCGGCACCCTGCGTATGAACGATGCGCCGGTCGAGGTCCACCGAGCTGACGGTCGAGTGGCAAAAGCGCACGTTGGCGGCGCGGCGGAACGCGGCGCGAAACGGATATGCGATGTCCGGAGCGGTCAACAGGGCGCTTGCGACCTGGTAGAGCAGCGGGGTGAACTGGTGGTAGTCGTGACGGTCGACGAGCACGACTTGGAGCGCCTTGCCCGCGAGCGCACGTGCGCACGCCAGCCCACCAAAGCCGCCCCCGACGATCACCACCTTCGTGGGCGACACGGTCCCATCCCCCGCCATCGGTTGGCGTCGGCGCCCGGCGGGGGAGTCGCGCGCTCGCCGGCGCGTCCGCGTCAGATGTCGAGCTTGGATTGACATGCCGATCCTCTGCTGCGCGTGAGATTGCTCATCCATCCACCTGTGCCCCGCCGGGACGTATGCTCGCCAGCACCAGGAGTCGCAGGGTTCACGCTCTCCTCCCACGCGCACCTATGAGTACGCGCACCGCACGCGCGATGTGCTCGCGGTCGATACCGGCCTGCTCGAGCAGCTGCCCCGGCGTACCGGATGTCGGCATCTCACGCACGGCGAGCGTGACGATCCGCGGCCGCGAGGCGCTGCCGGCGAAGACCTCGAGGGCAGCCTCGCCGATCCCGCCCTCTGGACGATGGTCCTCGACGGTGACGATCGCGCCGGTCGCCTCGGCGGCGTCGATCAGCGTTTGCTCGTCGAGTGGCTTGACGGAGTAGAGGTCGATGACCCGGGTGTGGATGTCTTCGCGTGCGAGCTGCTCGGCGGCAGCGAGCGCCTCGTGCAGGGTGATCCCTGCCGCAACGATCGTGACTTCGTCGCGATCCGAGCAGTGCACTACCCGTGAGCCGCCGATCTGGAAGCTTTCCTGGGGCCCATAGAGCGCCGGTGTCGATGCCCGGGTGGTGCGCAGGTAGACGATCCCAGGCCGATCGACCATCGCCGCGACGAGCTTGGCGGTCTGGTTGGCGCAGGAGGGGTAGAGGACCGTGCTGCCCTGCACGGCGCGCAGCGCCGCGATGTCCTCGAGCCCCATCTGTGACGGTCCATCCTCGCCTATCGAGACGCCACAGTGCGAGCCGACGAGCCGGATGTCGGCGGCACTGACCGCCGCCATCCGGATGAAGTCATAGGCGCGCGAGAAGAACGCCGCGAAGGTCACGGCGAACGGCACCCAGCCGCGCACCTGCAGACCCACGGCGGCCGCGACCAACTGCTGCTCGGCTATGTACATCTCGAAGTAGCGCTCGGGATGCGCGTCGGCGAACAGCCCGGCATAGGTTGAGTTGCCCACCTCGCCGTCGAGAACGACTATCCGCCCGTCTGACGCTCCGAGGGCTACAAGCGCCTCGCCGAACGCCCGGCGCGTGGCGAGCATCTCGCCCACCTCCCAGCTCGGCGTAAGCGCGTGCTGGGCCTCAAACCGGTGCGGCGCGGCGTCATGCGCCGGCGATCTCACCCGCACTGTGAGGTTGCGTTGCCCGCCGAGCTCGCGGATCGCGGCTTCGGGATCCTGCAGCGGCTTGCCGTGAAAGCCGTTGCGGTTCTCGACCGCGGCCACGCCCTTGCCCTTGATCGTGCGTGCAACGATCGCGACCGGCCGTCCGTCGCTGGCCAGCGCCTGCTCGTAGGCGCGATCGATGTCTCGCACGTCGTGCCCGTCGGTCTCGAGCGCCCGCCAGCCGAATGCCTCGGCCCGGCGCACATAGGCGGCGGTGTCCCAGCCGAGCGTCGTCTCGCCGCGCTGGCCCAGGCGGTTGACGTCGATGATCGCGATCAGGTTCCCGAGTGCCTCGTGGCCTGCATGGTCGAAGGCCTCCCACATCGACCCCTCCGCCATCTCGCTGTCGCCGCAGAGCACCCACACGCGGTAGCCCAGGCGCTCGAGCCGCTTCGCCGACAGCGCGATGCCGACGGCACACGGCAGCCCCTGCCCCAGCGACCCGGTCGCGACATCGACCCACGGGAGCCCGGGCGTCGGGTGACCCTCGAGCCGGCTCCCGAGCTTGCGGAAGCTCAGCAGCTCCTCGTCGGAGATCGCGCCGGCGGCCTTGTAGAGCGAGTACAGCAGCGGCGAGGCGTGGCCCTTGGAGAAGATCAGGTGGTCGCCCAGCGCCAACTCGGGTCGGTCGAAGTCATACCGCAGGTGCTTCGCCAGCAGGACCGCCATCAACTCCGCCGCCGACATCGAGGATGTCGGGTGCCCCGAGCCCGCGGCAGCGGCCGCGCGCACCGAGTCCGCGCGCAACTGCTGAGCCAGCTCGCGCCAGTGCTCCTGCTCGCTCATCCTGCTCCCTCGATCGGGGAGACGGCGGGGTTGGGCATCTGCCCTTGAATGTCTCGACAGCGGTCATCGGCGACGTCCGCTGGTCGCAGCCCACAACCTCGGCGAGGCGAGCTCGATTCAGGTGAAGGGCGCTGGGCGCCTGCGTCTCGGTAAGAAAGCGCTCGTCGGTGACGCTGGGTGATCTGAGGCGCGTTCGGTGCGCTTGGCCAGACGCGGCAACGGGACTGCTCGGCTGATGGCTTTGGGTTCTCGCCGTGAGCAGTGTGTCTCGCTCGCCGTCCACAGGTAGCAGAATGGAGAGCAGCATGAGGATCGATTATCGCCGTGTATTCCCACAGGCCGTCCGTGCGATGGGCGGGCTGGAGCAGGCCGTGCAGGAGAGCGCGCTGGAGTCCGAGCTGCTCGAGCTTGTGCGCATGAGGGCCTCGCAGCTCAACGGCTGCGCGTACTGCCTTGACATGCACTCGAAGGACGCCCGTGCGCGTCGCGAGTCCGAGCAGCGGCTGTATGTGCTGAGCGCTTGGCGCGAGGCTCCCTTCTACAGCGCTCGCGAGCGTGCCGCGCTGGCCTGGTGTGAGGCGCTGACGCTGCTGGCTGGCAGCGGCGCACCGGGCGACGTGTTCGAGGAGCTGGCGCGGCAGTTCGATGAGCAGGAGATCGTCGCGCTGACGCTCGCGGTCGTTGCGATCAATGGCTGGAACCGGTTCGCGGTGGGTCTTCGCTCGCCGGTGGGCGACTACGTCTCGCCCCACGCCGCCGAGCAGCCGGCCGTGGCGAGCCGAGACGGGAAGTGATCGCGCCGGCGTTTTGCTGCTCACGGCCGCTTGCCGCTCTTCGGCAGCCCGCGTTGCAGGACCTCCGCGAGGACGACCGCGTCGTTGTGCTCGCTGTCGCGTGCCGAGTAGACGAGCGTGAGCGTGCCCTGCCGTGCCCGGCGTCGAAGCTCGCTGATCCGAGGACGGTGGTGGCGAAGCTCGTCGATGTAGCGTAGGCGGAACTCCTCGAAGCGGCTCGGATCGTGCCCGAACCACTGTCTGAGCTCGGTGCTCGGCGGCAGCTCGCGCTCCCACTGATCGAGCTTGGCGCGCTCGCGCGGAACCCCGCGCGGCCACAGCCGGTCGATCAGCACCCGGTAGCCATCCGAAGCTGCCGCGGGCTCGTATGCGCGCTTGAGGCGAACGTCCATCAGGACGCCACCTTCGCTTGCTCCGCTGCGCTTACCAGTCCTGTGGCGGGCTCGGTGGCGACACGAGGAAGGACCAGCAGCGGGCAGCGCGCGCTGCGAGTGAGGTGCTTGGAGGTGCTGCCGAGCATGAGGTGCCGTGCGGGCCCGTAGCGGCGTGAGCCGACGAGCAGCAGATTGACCTCCTCGCCGAAGGCCGTCAGCTCCTCGACGGGCAATCCGTAGGCGACTCGGCCTTCCACTCCGTCGAGTTCGCTCAGGCGAGCGCGGGCTTCGCTCATGAGCGTGTCGATCCGGGTGTTTAGGTACGTCGTCGGGGGACTGGCGTAGGCGGCGGACAGGGCCGGGACGATGCTCAGCGCACGAATCTTGACGTCGCTGTCAGCGGCCAGGGTGCGCGCCAGAGCGAGTGCAGCATCGCTCTCGGGCGAGCCGTCATAGCCGACCCCGATGAGCGCGATCGGTCGTGATATGTCGGCGTATCCGGCAGGCGCGATTCCTACCGGGCATGGTGCGCCGTCGAGAGAGGCACGTGTGTCGTCGCCCAGCAGCACGCGACCAACAAGGCCATGGCGACTTGTACCCACGATCAGCAGATCCGCGGCGTCTTGCTCGGCGAGGCGGTGCAGTCCGGCGCCCACCGACGGCGCCGCGATGCTCACCGACTTGGCCTCTGGCCCGGCCGATTCCCGCTCGCCCTCCAGCAGCCACTGGGCTTCGTCTCGTGCCGCCGCGTCAAAGTCGTGGACGACGATGCCCGTTGTTTCCTCATGGACATGGACGAGGGTTAGTCGGCGTGGGGAGTCTACGAGGCGGCGGGCGAGGGCAACGGCGTCGTGACCGCCGCTCCTCCCGTCAACACCGACCAGTACGTTCGTCAGCATCGCGGGTTCCCTTTCTGAGTAGGTGCAGGGCAATGCGCCAGCGAGGCAACCAAACGTGGAGTAGCCCGATCGCGTAACGCAGTGATCTAGCGTCCGCTCGATCGCGGTTCTTACGCAGCGCGTCGAGTCTGAGACAGCCGCGTGTGCCGGACTGCTCGGCGTGCATCGTCGCGTCCTACCGAGCGCCGGAGGCGTGGTTGGCGCGAGACGGTCCCGGGCCTTGTCCTCGATGCGGCGGCGTCATGGCCAGCGATAGTTTGCGCTGCGCTGCCGAGCCCGGTCGGTGACAGTGACAGGCAATATCCGCCGCTCGAGCGCAGGCCACTGGCGCCGCAGCGCGCGCACGAGCGCAGCGCTCAGGCGAGCATGCAGATCCGGCTGGCTGGGCAGTGCCGCCGCGAGCTCGCCGTGCGCCGTCTCGCGCCCGGGAATGTCGAGCAGCTCATGGACACGCCGGCTGAGCAGCATCAGTGTCGGTGGGCGTTCGATGACGATCAGGGCCTCGCACCAGGCTGCGCCTGCGATCTGCCGTTGCGCAAGGCCCGCCAGCTTTCCGTTCGGCCCTTGCACACTCCAGGCGCCTGGGCACCACTCCCCTGGAGCTTCCCCCAGCGAGCCGTCGATTCCGAGATCGCCAAGCGCGGTGATGATCGCGTCGGCGAGCAGCTGGTAGCGAGCGCTGGATTGCTGCAGGCGCGCGTGCGGCTGTGCCCAGCCGAGGCACAGGCAGCCGCCGTCCAGCGTGGCCGCCCGCCCGCCCGCCAGGCGCCTGACGACGCTCACCCCCGCGTCGCGTGCCAGCGCCACCAGCTGCGGGGAGCGCCTGTCGCGGATGTCGAGGCGCCCGAGCGAGAGCGCCGGCCGCAGGGGGTGCCACAGCATCAGTGCCCCCACGCCCGTTTGTGCGGCGCGCTCGAGCAGCGCATGAGCAACGCCAACGTCGAGCAGCGGATCGGCCTCGGCGCGGGTGTATAGCTCCATACGTCGGACTATCGCGTAAGGGCGAGGGCGCTCAGGTGCCGGTCATGCTCGCTGCGTGACAGACCCATCCATCGGGCATCTGGCCAGTCTCGAGAAACGCCTGCAGCTCCACGCTCGCCGACGGTGTCAGCGAGCTGTCGGCCTGGGTGTAGAAGATCGGCTCCTCCTTGGCGTTGTGACGCTCAAGCTGCGACAGGAGCTCACGACTCATGTCGCGCACTGCGGCGCCGGCGCCGTTGTGGCGCAGCTGGCCTTCCAGCACGTCCAGTGTCTTCCATATTTCCCCGTGCTCGCGCAGCATCACGCCCATCGGAATCGCAAGCTCCTCCCGCATTGCGGGAAACAGGATCTGCTCCTCGAGGTAGATGTGGCGGCGCAGCGCCTGCATCGCGCCCGTCAATGACTCGATTGCCGCCGCACCCTGCGCCTGCCCTGTGCTGAACGCTTCGATCCCCGCGTCAATCTCGTGGTGCTCACGCTCCAACGCTGCTCCCAGCGTCCCGTCGTCCATGCCGCCTCCTTTTCTCATGTGATTTCGCCAGTCATATTGTAAGAAAGTGTATGGCGAGCTGCCTGCTGTCGACGCCCACACGTAAGACCGCCGCGACAGTGGACGCTAGAGGCGTGACGCACAGGCGTGCTGAGACGCGGCGCGCCGCGCGAAGTCCGACAGTGCGCACCGCGATCACGGCCAGCGCGCTCACCGCAATCCAAAGCCGCACCACGACCGCGATCCGTCTAACGCAAGGGAGTTGACGATGGCCATAGCAACAAGGCAAGCGGAGATCGACTGGGAGGGGACGCTCACCGCTGGGACGGGCACGCTGTCGAGCGGCAGCGGGGCGCTCGACCGGATGCCCGTGACCTGGGCGGCGCGAACCGAGCAGCCAAACGGCAAGACAAGCCCCGAGGAGCTGATCGCGGCCGCCCACGCAAGCTGCTTCGCGATGGCTCTCGCGCTCGTGCTGGGCGAAGCCGAAGCTCCGCCCGATCGACTGGCGATCACCGCAAAGTGCACGCTCGACGAGATCGAGGGCGCTCCGCGGATCACCTCCGTCGAGCTCAACATCCATGCCCGCGTGGGCGGGCTCGATGAGGCTGGCTTCCAGGGTCACCTCGCGCACGCTGGCGAACTCTGCCCGGTCTCAAACGCGCTGCGTGCCGCGGTCGAGATAAGCGTGCAGGGACAGCTCGAGTCAGACGTGGCCGCCGCTTGACGGATGCGTCTCCGCCTGGTGGCTCTGCCGAGCGATCCCGCCCCGCTGGTTGGAGCGGAGCGGGCGGGTTTGACGAGGCGGGTCGGCGGCTGGGAGATGGCGTAGGCGCCGTGTCTGCTCAGCGATCCAGGCCTGACAGCATGGGGGTAGTGGCTCGGCGTGGGTCTGAGGATTGCTTGTGGCGGGGTCACTCATCCTGGCCCGCACGTTCTTCGCGCGCCGGGTGCGCGCGCTCGTTCAGCTTGCGGGCGCGTACCAGCAGCACGTTGTTCTCCTCGTGTATGTGTTGGTGCAGCCCCCGCTCGAGGGCCGCGAGCGCCTCGAGTAGCGCACGGTGCGTCCCGCACAGGGCACGGCTGGTGTCGTAGCCGTCGGCGAGCTCACGCAGCGCGGCAAGGCTCTCACCGACGTCTTGATGGTCGTGTTCGTGCGCGGCGATCAACCCGTCCTCGATCGCGGTGCCGCCTAGCTCGAGTGCGACGCAAGCCGGGAAGAGCACCTCCTCCTCGCTTTGCAGATGCGGTTCCAGTCGCGTGCGGATCGTGTTGAAGGAGCGTTCAAGGTCGCGCAGCTCCGGGTGGCTTGCGGCATGGACGCGCACGGTCCTCGACAGCAGTTCGTCGATGCGCGGCAGTTCGCTGCGCAGGCCATCGTGGTGGGTGGCGACGATGTGTGCGCACAGCTCCTCCAAGCTGACCCGGCGCAAGTCGACCTCCCCGAAGCTGCGGCTATCGGGTGTGTCCGCGTCGAGCGCCTCGAGCACGGTGCGGACGGTCTCCACATCGAGGCCGCGCTCGGCGCACGCCTGAGCCAGCGTCTGCGCCCCGCCACAGCAGTAGTCGAGGTGCAGCCGCTCGAACAGCGACGCGCGCGCTGATCGCTCGGCGACCAGCGAGCCCAGCGTGGCGGTTGAATCGATCGCGCTCAATGGGCACTCCTCGCATGGTTTACACAGTGATCGTGTGAATAAGCTAGCACGCACGCACGCCTCCGGCAAGTGTCACGGCGGACACGTCCTGGGACGGGCGGAGTGACTATGGATCAGCCGACAGGGCGGGACGGACGCGACTGGTGGTGGCGGAGCGCGCTGGCGATCGTGCGAATGGCCGCACGGTTCAGGCCGCAGGCCACCACAGCCCACACGGCCAGCGCGACCCAGACCCAGACGCGGGCGAAGCTCGTGATGGCGGCTGCGGAGGCGATGTCGCCGACGACGAAGCTGCAGGCTGCGTACATGCCGACCGGGAAGACGGTCGACCAGCGGCGCACGTAGTAATCTCGTCGTGGCCAGCGCGCCTCCGCGAAGAGCAGGACCGGCAGCCACGCCAGCGCCAGGATCCACAGCGCGAGCGAGACCGCCTTGAGCGTCCCGACCGCATCGTGCAGCAGGCGAAGATGCTCGGCGGCGAGCGTGATCCGCCCGGCCGCCACGGTGGAGATCGCCAACGCCCCGCCGGTGACCCAGTGATCGCCTTGGCCCCTCGCCAGCTGCGTCCAGTCGAAGCTGCGCAGGACGAAGGCGTAGAAGCCGAGGCCGAGCACGAACGCGGGAAGCGACGCGCCCAGCATCCAGTCGGCGTGGTATGCAAGCGCGAGCGCGGCCGCCAGCAGCGCGAGCGACTCGGTGCCGACGGTGAGGATGAACGAGGCGCCGACGGTGGGAGTGCTCCAACGGTGCAGCACCGGCCCGACCAGCCCGAGCCAGACCACGAGCGCGATCACGAGCAGGGCGTTGGCGGCCCAGGTCCAGCCGAGCAGCGTGAGGCGTGTGCCGAGCACCGCCGTGCCCGCGACGGCAGTGAACGCGGCCGGCAAACCGATGTCGCCGCGGAAACGGGGGCGGTCGCGCAGCGCGCGGGCCGGCAGCAGCACCGCGAGGGTCACCCAGGCCAACACATCGAGGACTAGCAAAAGGACAGAGAGCGTCTCCTGGCCATCCAGCGAGAGGGCGATCGAGACGATGCCGGTGCCCATGACGACCGCGCCAGAGGCCGGCGGAATCGCGTCGAGGATCAGGTCGAGCGCAACGGGTGCCCCGCGCCGTCGGGGCATCAAGGGATCGTGCGGTAGCGGCGCCGATAGAGGATGTAAGGCCGTCCGACATACTGCAGCGGGATACTCCAGGCATGCACGAGCCGGCTGAATGGGAACGTGGCCCAGAAAGCCCAGGAGATGATCGCGTGCAGCTGGTAGATGAGCGGCGCCCCCGTGGCCGCCGTGACGTTCGGATTCAGGTAGAACAAAGAGCGCCACCAGACCGCGATCGTGTCACGGTAGTTGTAC
>JAJYUP010000001.1:58513-87902 GCA_021792455.1 Actinomycetes bacterium
CAAGAAGGTCATCCAGCAGCCCAGGACGATCAGCACCGTGAGCAGAAGATAGGTGAGCAGGTCGATCTGCGTGGTGGTGCGCCGCACCCTGGCGCTGCTGGCGCGACGGTACACGAGCCCAAGAAAGCCGATCAGCGTCACCAGCCCAGCGATCCCCCCGGCGATCCCCGCGAACCAACGGTAGAAATCCTCGGAGATCCCGATCGAGGCGGTCACCGACGGCGGGATGCACAGCCCGATCACATGTCCGCCGATCGCGGCCAGCGCACCGTAATGGAAGGCGGGGCTGGCCCAGCCGAGCACACGCCGGTCGAGCAGTTGCGTGGAGCGGCTGGTCCAGGCGAACTGGTCGGTGCGGTAGCGCCAGTAGTGCCCGACGAGGAACGCGGAGGCCGCCGCGTAGGGAAAGATGACCCACAGCAGCACATCGCCGGTGCTCATCGAACGCTCTCCCCTCGATTCGCAGGGTCACCCGCTGCCGACTCGCGCGATCTCATCTGCGGGCCTCGGCGGTGGGCATGACCTCTGGTGGCGCGAACGGCTCGAGCCCGACGAGCTCCTGCGGAGGGCCGCTCGCGGCGAGCTTGACGATGCGTGCGCGGTCGGTCGCCGAGGGCGCGCCGAGCGTGAGGCAAACCGCGTCGATCAGGTGCGCGTATGGGCTCTCGCGCTCGCGCAGCGACAGGCGCACGAGCTCCAGGGCGGCGTGGTGCTCACGCAGCACGACCTCGCCTTGGCCGGGTGGCGCGGCAGCCGCGAACTCGAGCATCACCGGCAGGTAGTCGGGCAGCTCGGTGCCCTCCAGCGGCAGGCCCGCGGCGCGGTACATGCGCTTCAGTCGCAGCAGCGCCGAGCCGCGCTCACGCTTATCACCCTCCCCGTAGAACGTCAGGTACAGCCCGGAGCGCTTGTTGAGGTCGAGCGTCTGCACGTAGTGCTGCTCCGCCACGAGCGGCGCCGTCTGCGTCCACCACGCGCAGAAGCGTTGCAGCGCCGCGCCGGCAGGGCAGCGCGGCAGCTCGGCGATCGCCTCGACGATCTCCTCCTGCCCCGCGCGCAGCTGCTCGTCGGGGTAGCCCAGCAGCAGCGAGCACAGCTTGTAGATCTTCGCCGCGCTCGCGCGACGCCGTGTGCCGAGCGCCATCAGTCCTCCGCCGCCTGGTCCAGGCGGCTTTGGTCGCCGAGCATCTGCACGATGTCGAGCTTGACCGGCTCCTGCCCGGTGAGCATGAACGCCTCGTTCTCGCCCGCGGGGTTGGGGGCGATCGCGCCGCAGTTGCCGGGCCCACCCTCGAAGTCCAGGCCGCAGGTGCCCTGCTGCTCCATCAGCCGGTCGGCGAGCTCGGTGTGGGCCTGCGGGATCACGTAGCGGTCCTCGTAGGAGGCGATCGCCAGCAGCCGGTACATGTCCTCGACGTCCTCGACGCTCATGCCGGCCGCGGCGGCCATCGCGGTGTCGTGCTGCCCGAGCACCTCGCGCTTGCGCATGTGTCCGCGCATCGCCGCCAGACGGCGAAGCACGTCGCGGATCACCTCGCCGTCCCCCGCGGCCAAGAGGTTGGCGAGGTAGTCGACCGGGATCCGCATCGAGTCGATCGCGGGGAAAACGTGGTCGGGGTCCGCCTCGTAGCCGTCGGTCTCCAGCGCATTGACGATCGGCGAGAGCGGCGGCACATACCAGACCATCGGCAGCGTGCGAAACTCGGGGTGCAATGGCAGAGCGACGCGGTAGCGGTGCGCGAGCGCGTACACCGGCGAGCGGCGTGCCGCCTCGATCCAGTCATCAGGGATCCTGTCGCGCGCGGCCTGCGCGCGCACCTCTGGGTCCTCGGGGTCGAGGAACACGTCGTGCTGGGCGTCGAGCAGGTCGTGCTCGTCAGGGACCGAGGCGGCGGCCTGCACCCGGTCTGAGTCGTAGAGCACCAGGCCGATGTAGCGGATGCGCCCCACGCAGGTCTCCGAGCAGATCGTCGGAAGACCGACCTCGATCCGCGGGTAGCAGAGCGTGCACTTCTCGGCCTTCCCGGTCTTGTGATTGAAGTACACCTTCTTGTACGGGCAGCCCGAGACGCACATGCGCCAGCCGCGGCACTTGGCCTGGTCGACGAGCACGATGCCGTCCTCCTCGCGCTTGTACATCGCCCCCGACGGGCAGGAGGCCACACAGGAGGGGTTCAGGCAGTGCTCGCAGATCCGCGGCAGGTAGAACATGAACGCCTGCTCGTAGGTCGCCTTGACCTGCTCCTCGATCCCGCTGGTGAGCGGGTCCTGGTGGATGCGCTCGGGGGCGCCGGCCAGGTTGTCCTCCCAGTTGGGCCCCCACTGGATCTGATCCATCGCCTTGCCCGTCAGCTGCGACTGCGCACGCGCGACAGGGTCGTGCTTGGACAGCGGCGCGGTGATCAGCTTCTCGTAGTCGTAGGTCCACGGCTCGTAGTAGTCGTCGATCTGCGGCAGATCGGGGTTTGAGAAGATGCTCAACAGCTTCTTGACCCGGCCGCCGGCCTTCAGTCGCAGCCCCCCCTTCTTGTCGAGCTCCCAGCCGCCGTTCCACTGCTCCTGGTCCTCCCAGCGCTTGGGGTAGCCGACGCCGGGCTTGGTCTCCACGTCGTTGAACCACATGTACTCCGCGCCCGGCCGGTTGGTCCACACCTGCTTGCACGTCACGCTGCAGGTGTGGCAGCCGATGCACTTGTCGAGGTTCATCACCATCCCGACCTGCGCACGGACCCTCACTGGAAGACCACCTCCGCCTCGCGCTTGCGCAGCACCGTGACCTCGTCGCGCTGGGAGCCCGTCGGGCCGTAGTAGTTGAAGCCGAAGGACAGCTGGGCGTAGCCGCCGATGAAGTGCGTCGGCTTCATCACGATCCGCGTGAGCGAGTTGTCGGTCCCGCCGCGCTTGCCCTGAAGCTCGGTCAGCGGCACGTTCAGATGCCGGTCCTTGGCGTGATACATCAGGCACGTGCCCCGCGGGATGCGGTGGGAGACCGTCGCGCGGCAGGCGACCACGCCGTTGCGGTTGTAAGCCTCGACCCAGTCGTTGTCCTTGATGTCCAGAGCCTCGGCGTCCTCGCGGCTGATCCACAGCATCCCGCCACCGCGGAACAGCGTGAGCATGTGCAGGTTGTCCTGGTACTCGGAGTGGATCGACCACTTCGAGTGCGGCGTCAGGTACTTCAGCGTCAGCTCCGGGCGGCCCGGGTCATCCTTCGCGCCCTGGTCGCCGAAGATCGCGCGGTGGTGCAGCGGCGGGCGGAACACCGGCAGGCCCTCCCCCAGCTCGAGCATCCAGGCGTGATCGAGATAGAAGTGCTGGCGCCCGGAGAGGGTGTGCCAGGGCTTCTCGCGCTCCACATTCGTGGTGAACGGGGCGTAGCGGCGGCCATGCGCCTCGATGCCCGACCACTCCGGCGAGGTGATCACCGTCCGCGGCTGGATCTGCGCGTCTTTGAAGGTGATGCGGTCACCGGCGCGCGTGCCCGCGAGATCTGCCAGCTGCACCCCTGTCGTGTGCTCGAGCGAGCGGAAGCCCTCCACAGCAAGCCGACCGTTGCAGGTCCCCGACAGCGTCAGGATCGCTTCGCAGGCGTGCTCAACGCGCTCCAGCGATGGGCGCCCGTCGGCGACCCCGCCGCGCACCGCGCCGTTGGCGGCACGCAACTCCGCCACCTCCTCGTCGGCGACCCAGGTGGCGCCCTTCACCGCGGTGCCGAGCTCCTCGACCAGCGGGCCGAGCGCCCGCCAACGCTCGCCTACGTGCGGGTAGTCACGCTCGAGCACGATCAGCTTGGGCATCGTCACGCCCGGGATCGGCTCGCACTCACCCGCGCGCCAGTCGCGCACCTCGCCCAGCGGCTGGGCGATCTCGTCCGGCGTGTCGTGCAAGAGTGGCGCGGCGACGAGGTCGCGCCGGGCGCCGAGGTGACGCTCGGCCAGCTCGGAGAAGCGCTGCGCGATCCGCCCGAACGCGTCCCAGTCCGACTTCGACTCCCACGGCGGCGGGACCGCCTGGTTGAACGTGTGCACGAACGGGTGCAGGTCCGTCGATGAGAGGTCGTACTTCTCATACCACGTGGCCGCCGGCAGCACGACGTCGGAGAACAGCGCGTTCGAGGTCATCCGGAAGTCGATCGTGCTCATCAGGTCGAGCTTGCCCTCGGGCGCCTCATCACGCCAGCGCACTTCGCCCGGGCGCAACTCGGGTGGGGACTCCTCGGCGCGCACCGCGTTCTCGGTGCTGCCGAGCAGGTGCTTGAGGAAGTACTCGTGGCCCTTGCCCGAAGACCCGAGCAGGTTCGAGCGCCAGACGGTCATCACCTTCGGGTGATTCTCCGGCGCGTCGGGGTCCTCGCAGGCGAAGCGCAGCCGCCCCTCGCGCAGCTCGCGCACGACATGCTCAGCCGGCTCTATGCCCGCGCGCTGCGCCTCATCGACGAGGTCCAGCGTGCTGCGATCGAAGCTCGGGTATGACGGCAGCCACCCCAGGCGCGCGCCGAGTGAGTTGACGTCGACGATGTGACGGTCCTTCAGCAGTCCGCGCCCGAGCGGCGAGGCCAGGTCGGCCGGCTGGTAGCGCTCGTAGCGCCACTGGTCGGTGGCCAGGTAGAAGAACGGGGTGCCCGACTGATGGCGCGGAGGGCGCACCCAGTCAAGCGCGAACGCGACCGTCTGCCAGCCCGCCAGCGGCCTGACCTTCTCCTGGCCGACGTAGTGCGCCCAGCCGCCGCCGTTCACCCCCTCGCAGCCGCACAGCATCACCAGCGCCAGGAACGTGCGGTACACCTGGTCGGAGTGAAACCAGTGGTTCGTGCCTGCCCCCATGGCGATCATCGAACGTCCACGGGTGACCTCGGCGTTGCGAGCGAACTCACGCGCGACGCGCGCCACCAACTGACCCTCGACGCCCGTGATCGGCTCCTGCCACGCCGGCGTGCACGGCTCCGGGTCCTCGTAACCGGACGGCCACTCGCCCGGCAGCCCCTCGCGCGCGACCCCATAATGCGCGAGCGTCAGGTCGAGCACGGTCGTCACCAACTGGCCGCCGACGCGGACGGCTGGCACACCGCGGCGCACCACCCCGCCGCCCTCGCCCTCACCCACGTCAAAACGCGGCAGGTCGATGCTCACGCGCTCACTTGCGCGGCCCAGCAGCGTGAGCACAGGGTCGATCCCGTCCAACTTGAGGTTCCAGCGCCCGGGCTGCCCATAGCGGTGCCCGACCGACCCGTTTGGCACGGCCGGCTTCCCGGTGCGCTCGTCCAAGACGACCGGCTTCCACTTGGCGTGCTCGGACTCGCCGCCCGCGCCCTGCAGGTCCGATGCGCGCAACAGCCGGTCCGGCACGTAGGCGCCGTCGCGCTCGCGCAGGGTGACCAGCAGCGGCAGGTCGGTGAAGCGCCGCGCGTAGTCCTGGAAGTAGGGCACTTGGCGGTCGACGTAGAACTCCTTGAGGATCACGTGGCCCATCGCCATCGCCATCGCCCCATCGCTGCCGGGCTCTGCGGCCAGCCAATGGTCGGCGAACTTCGTGTGCTCGGCGTAGTCGGGGGAGACGACGACGACCTTCTGGCCGCGGTAGCGCGCCTCGGTCATGAAGTGAGCGTCCGGTGTGCGTGTCGTGGGCAGGTTCGTGCCCCAGATCAGGAGGTAGCCGGCGTTCCACCAGTCACCGGACTCCGGCACGTCGGTCTGATCGCCGAACACCTGCGGCGAGGACGGCGGCAGATCCGCGTACCAGTCGTAGAAGGAGAGGATCACGCCGCCGATCAGCGAGAGGAAGCGGGTGCCGGCGGCGTAGGAGGCCTGCGACATCGCCGGGATCGGCGAGAAGCCGGCGACCCGATCCGGTCCGTAGCGCTTGATCGTGTGCACGTGCGCGGCGGCGATCATCTCGACCGCCTCGTCCCAGGAGGCGCGCACGAAGCCGCCCTTGCCGCGCTGGCGCTTGTACAGGCGAGCCTTCTCCGGGTTCTCGACGATCTCCGCCCACGCATCCACCGGGTCGCCGAGCCGCGCGCGCGCCTCGCGGAACATTTGAAGCAGGCTCCCGCGGATGTAGGGGTACTTCAGCCGCAGCGGTGAGTACGTGTACCAGGAGAACGACGCGCCACGAGGACAGCCACGCGGCTCATAGTCGGGCATCTCCGCTCCGGTGGAGGGATAGTCGACCGCCTGGGACTCCCACGTGATCAGCCCCTCCTTTACGTACACGTTCCACGAGCACGAGCCCGTGCAGTTCACCCCGTGGGTTGAGCGGACCACCTTGTCGTGCGCCCATCGGCCGCGATAGGAGCGCTCCCAGTCGCGGTCCTTGGCCACGAGCTGGCTCCAGCCCTCAGCGTTGACCGGCCCACGACGCAGGAAGCGGTGCGCTTGCAGCAGCGGATTGGCGCGCTCAGTCATCCCAGCAAGCCTGGCAACGTTGCGAGGTGGGGCGCGCATCGCAGCTCCTAGTCCCCGCCGATCATGCTCGCGATCCCAACCCCGGAGCGTCAGGCTCCCCAACCGGCTTGCGTAGCGCACCGCAGCGACCGAAGTACATCGACACTGCACGCATTCTTTCACAACGGCCATGAAAAAGCTTGCCGGTCGCTCCTGGCAAACTCTATGGCTCGACCACGCGCACCGCCGAGCAACTCCGAGAGGCCCCACGAGCGAAGCGCAACATGCGGCTGAAGAGGCAGGGCCTGGACGGAATGACGCAACCGTGCTAGTTTTTACAGCATGACTGGAAGAAAGATGGAGACCGAGAGCGTCCATGGCCGGGGAGCGACGAGACCGCGCCTGCTCAGGGTAGATCGAAGGCCGCTGCCAGGCATGGGGGTGCGACCGAGGATCGTGATTGCCGGCGGAGGCGTTGCCGCCTTGGAGGCGCTATTGGCGCTCCGCTCGCTGCTGGGCAGCATCCCGGACATCGTCCTGATCGCGCCGCGGCCCGAGCTCGCGTACGCGCCGGTCGCCGTTGCGGCGCCGTTCTCAACCAGTCGCCCGCGCCGCTTCCCGCTTGCGGCGATCGCGCAGTCGCACGGCGCCGACTGGGTGCAGGACTCGCTGGTCGAGGTCGATGGCGAGCGCCGTCAGGTTCGCACCATGTTCGGACAGAGACTCGACTATGACGCGTTGGTCATCGCCACAGGGGCGCGACGGCGCCCGTGGCTTGCCAACAGCATTGCGGTGCGAGGCGCCGGCGATGTTGACGCGATCCGCGCGCTGCTGACCGGCTTGGAACAGAGCGGGATCGACGAGCTCGTCTTCGCGGCGCCGCCAGGTGAGAGCGCGACGCTTCCTCTCTACGAGCTGGCCCTGCTGACGGCTGGATCGATCGCCGATCGCGGTATTCGCGGCGTGCGCTTGACGATCGTCACGCCCGAGACCTCGCCGCTGGCACTCTTCGGACCGGCGGCCGGTGCGATCGTCCGGCAACTGCTTGCCGATCGCGGGATTCGCCTGATCCTCGGAGGCTACCCGTCTGTGCTCGCCGACGGCGAGCTGTGGTTGCACGCTGCGCAGAGCATCCCGACCGACCTCACCGTCACACTCGGCCACTGTGAGGGCATCGGCATCCGCGGTCTGCCCCACGATGCAGAAGGGTTCATCCCGATCGACCGACACGCTCGCGTGAAGGAAGCCGATGGCGTCTATGCAGCCGGCGACGGGACAACGTTCCCTCTCAAGCAGGGTGGAATCGCCGCCCAGCACGCGGACGCCGCGGCCGAGGCGATCGCCGCCGCCTTCGGCGCCATGACCAAACCCCGACCGTTCAAGCCGATCGTGCGGGACATGCTGCTGACCGGGCTGGAGCCGATCTTTCTGCGTGCGGACATAAGCGGCGGCGCCGGCGACAGCTTCGAGGTCGACACCGAGCCACTGTGGTGGCCACCGGCCAAGATCGCCGGACGGCACATGGGACCGTACCTGGCCCAGCAAGAGCCCTGGCTGAGCCCCATGAGGCTCGCCGATCGAACGCGCGCGACCCTCGCCGAGGAGGGGACGCTCGCCGATCGCCGAGGGGCGCGCGAGCTGGCCCTCGCTCTCGCCCGCACCGATGCAGGATGTCAAGAGTGTCTCGCCGTGACCGGATGAGCCATTCCCGACCGCATGGTCGCTGCCCAGCCTGCTCTCGGGTGGGTGGCGCTGCCTGAAGCTGTCGCGGCATGCGCGTTCGCGGTGCCTGCGCTATCCAGGGGCGAGGCGCTCGAGCGCCAACGCGGCGGGGATCACGTCGTGCAGGCGACGGACGGTGTCGCCCGCGTACAGGGCGCAGCGATCTACGCTGTCCGCTGCCATACCGGCCAGGGGAAGCGCCGGAGAGAAGAACGGCAGTCCGACGCGCTGTACGCGGGCGAGCGCGCCCATCGCGCCGAGTGGCACGATGCGTCCGAGCGGCGCACTAGCCCGACTGGCCAGGCGCGCGATCGGGGGTCCAAGGTCGTCGGAAGCGCACCAGCGTTCGGTGGCGCCGTTGGCGATCACACGGTGGCGTAAAGGCCAGCCGACTCCGAACAGGCGCGTGGCGATCGTGCGCTCGGCGTCCAGCAGGCGATGCTTGTAGTCCGGGTGGGCGCGTGACTCCTCGGTGAGCAGAAAACGGGTGCCGGCCACCACGGCCGCCGCACCCAGGTCGAGCAGGCGCCGCACGTCCTGCGCGCCGGCCGCACCTCCCGCCGCGAGCACCGGGGTATCACCTACTGCTTGGAGCACCTCTGGCAGGGCTTGCTGGATCGGCTGCACGCCGAGCAGGTGCCCGCCGGACTCGGAGCCCTGGACGACGAGACCGTCGGCGCGCGCTGCCAGTGCCTGCAACGCCTGCTGGCGGGTGCCGATGGTGACCAACACCGTGAGTCCTCGCTCACGCAGTCGCAAGATCCAGCGTGGCGCGACGCCGCCGTGGAGCACGACCAGTGCTGCGCTCTCATCGACGCACGCTCGCACATGGGCTTGCCGGATGAACGGCACTAGCAGATTGGCGGCGACCGGACGCCTTGGGGCACGGCGATGCGCGTCTTTGAGCGCGGACGCGAACGCTGTCGGCGCCATCATGCCGACCGTACCGAGGCCCCCGGCCGCCGAGACGGCACCGGCGAGCTCACCGCGTGCGACACCGCCAGCCATACCGGCCTGCACGACGGGGCACTCGATCTCGAGCCTGTTCAGGAAGTCCGCTGGGCCCGCTGATGTCATCGCGGCGGAACGCTAGCGAAGGACGGGCGCGGGCACCACCCATCGTCGGGGGTCACTTGCGTGCGGTGATGCCATAGTTGGCGTGGCCGGGCGGACCTTCGGGACCTTCGTCCGCAGGTTCGAGGTTGCCGGTGCGGACCGGGCGTTGATAGCCCGTACCGGTGAGGTAGCGGTCCACGACGCGTGCGCACTGGCGGCCCTCGTTGATTGCCCAAACGATCAGCGACTGGCCACGGCGGGCGTCTCCGGCGACGAAGACACCCTCTCTGGAGGCGGTGTACGGGCTGATCGTCCTGACGTTGCCGCGAGGGCCCCTCTCGACACAAAGCTCATTGAGCAGGTGCGGCTCTGTGTGCAGGAAGCCCATGGCGAGCAGCACCAGATCGGCGTGCAGCTCGTGCTCGGTGCCGGGGATCGGCGCGAATGGAGCTGTCGGTTCGGCGCGGGAGAAGCGCAGCGCGCTCACAGCGCCATCCAGGCCGACGAAGCGCGTCGTCGCGATCGAGTAGTCCTGCTCGCCCCGTCCCAGCTCCTGTGCCTCCTGCATCGCATAGCTGAGGCGAAACTTATCCGGCCACATAGGCCACGGTGTGCGCTCATCGGGCCGATGTGGCGGCGGTTGCGGTAGCAGCTCCAGCTGCGTGATCGATGCGGCGCCCTCACGCAGCGCGTTGCCGACGCAGTCGGCTCCCGTGTCGCCGCCGCCGATGACCACCACATTCTTTGCGGCGGCGGTGATCTCGCTTGCGCAGGACGGCGCGGGGATGGCCGGTTCCGGCCCTTGCCGCGCAGCGACCCAGCGGTTGCGTTGATAGAGATAGTCCATCGCGAAATGAATGCCGCGAACGTTGCGGCCGTCGACCGGCAGGTCGCGGGGTATGCGCGAGCCGGTGGCGATGATCGTCGCGTCGAACTCTCTCAGCAGATCCACCGCGGCAAGATCGCGGCCGACATCCACGCCGCAGCGCAACTCGACTCCCTCATCGAGGAGCTGCTGCACGCGGCGCTGCACCACGGTCTTCTCGATCTTGAAGTCCGGGATGCCGAAGCGCAGCAGACCGCCGGGCGCCTCGTCGCGCTCGAACAGCACGACACGGTGCCCGGCGCGGCGCAGTTGCTGGGCGGCCGCCAGGCCGGCCGGACCAGAGCCGATCACCGCGACGCTGCGGCCGGTCTCCAAGGAGGGCGGCTGCGGCGCGATCCAGCCTTCCTTCCAGGCGCGGTCGACGATTGCTTGCTCGATCTGCTTGATCGTGACCGCTTCGCCCTCGCGGATCTCCATCACGCACGCCGCTTCGCACGGCGCGGGACAGGCCCGGCCGGTGAAGTCGGGGAAGTTGTTCGTCGCGTGCAGCTGGACGATCGCCTCCTTCCAGCGGTCACGGTAGACGAGGTCGTTCCAGTCGGGGATGAGGTTGCCGAGCGGGCAGCCGTTGTGGCAGAACGGCACCCCGCAGTCCATGCAGCGCGCGCCCTGCGCCCGCAGCTCGGCGTCGGGGAGCGGCGTGACGAACTCCCGGTAATCGCGAGCCCGCTCACGCGGGTCGCGCTGTGCGCTGCCCTGCCGGTCGATCTTCAGGAACGCGCCGAGCTCACCCAACGCCGATCATCCTCACCGGCTGGGCGCTCATGGCTTGAACACCATGAGCACGAGGATCGCGAGCACGAGCAGCGCCGAGACGTAGTTGGCGGCGAGCGAGACGGGGTCGTTGAGCAGAGCACGCAGCTCGACGCTCACCGGCGCATCTTCGGCGGCGAGCTGAGCTGCGAGCAGGCGTGCACGCTTCGGTCGGCGTCCGCCGACAGCGCCGAGCGCAACTGCGAGGAAGTACAGCGTGATCGCCGCGTCGACCCAGCCAGCTCCGTAGCCGATCTGCTCGAGGTGCACCAGCCACAGGCCGAAGCCAAGGAGGAGCAGCGCACCGACAGCGACAAGCAAGACGCCAATCCGAGTCATGGCGAGCAGCAGCGCGATCTCGGCCGGGAGCTCGCGTCGTCGTGCCGCCTCGAACGCGGCTCCGGCGAGGATGATGCCGGCAACGAAGAGCAGCGCACCGAGCAGATGCAAGAACAGCGCCACGTTATCCATGCGTCGAAGCCTGTCCGGAGTACGCCTGCAGTGTGCTCTCTTGCAGTGCGCGAACCCCAGTTCGGCGGGCACGCAGGACCGCGGAGACGGTCAGAATCAGGAAAAGAAGGATCGCCGTCTCGTTGAGGATGCCGCCCCACTGCCACAGCCTGGTGTTGCCAACGAGGTCGCCGCCGAGCAGGCGCAGCGCGAGCGATGCGTGCAGCAATGCCAGGTGCGCGTAGAAGCCACGGTGGAAAGGCAGCGGCATGCGCAGCACCGCAGGCACGATCACGGGAGCGTGCGCGAAGATCATCGACATCACGAAGCCCAGGAACACCGCATGCAGCTGCGCATCGTAAGCGGGACCGTCGAGCATCGACCCGCTCAGCGCCCACAGCACGCCGGCAACGGCGAGCCACACGTAGCCGGCGAGCAGCGCCAGCGCCATGAACCGCGTCACGCCGCTCATCCGCACTGTGCGCCGCGCAACGTCATAGCGCGCCAGCCACGCAGCCTCGCCGAGCAGCCCGACACCCGCGAGCTTCACGCCCGGCGTCTCCGCTATGAGGGACACCGTCAGGCCGGCGGCGAACACCGCGACCGCGACCAGCAGCAGCGACTGCACCCCGGCCGAGCGACGCGCGACGCGCGTGAGCTCGAGGCGCTCACCGACGATGATCAGCACGAGGAAGCCCGCGAGCAAAGGTGCGAAGCGGCTCACTTCGTCGCCCACCAGCCACACCAGCCCTGCCGCGCACCAGGACATCGCGCCCAGGCCCATAACGGCGTTGTGCAATGAGGGCGCCATGCGCTGCAGCGTCAGATGCGCGGCCAGCAGCAGCGCGCCGGCGAGTGTCTCAAGCGCCGGGCCGAGCGAGCCCGTAGCGCCACTCAGTGCCGCGAGCGCTCCCAGGCTCGCAGCGAGCGGCGCCGCGTACGCCCACCAGCGCCTGAGCGCCACAGCGCGCTCGAGGCTGACCAGGGTGCCCAGGAATCCGAGCGCCATCAGCGGCCCGTGCGCTTGCGAGGCAGAGACGAGGACACTTGGCGTGAGCACGCCGAGGAGGATCAGCCCGCCCCACAGCCCGGCGAACAGGGCGACGAGCGCCAGCGCCAGCAGCAGTGCGCGACGCAGCCGCAGGCGCCCTGCGGCGCTCACGCCCATCCGAGCTGCTCCCGAGCCGCCTCGCTCATCGCCGCCGGCTCCCACGGCGGCTCCCACACCAGCCTGACCGACACATCGCGCACCTGCGGCAGCTGCGCCAGGCACGCGTGGATCTGATCGTCGAGAAAGCCGCCCAACGGGCAGCCGGGAGTCGTCAGCGTCATCTCGATCTCCACGCTGCCGCCGGCCGTGACCGTGACGCCGTAGACGAGGCCCAGGTCGACGATGTTGACGCCCAGCTCTGGGTCGATCACAGAGCGCAGCATCCCACGTACCAGGCCGCTGTCCAGGGTACGGGTGAGGAGGTCGAACACCCCGAGCTGATCCATGCCCTTGATATTCTCACACGAAGCCTGTAAAAACAATGTGACTGTGGCAAGCGATCCAGCCGTCGGCGACGACGCAGTACAGGCACTGACGCGCGTGCTCGTGGATGCTCTGTGCGCACTGGGCGAAGGCGGTCGGCCAGAGCGCGCCAACCGGCTCGCCGGGCAAGCCTGGGCGGCGCTGCGCCGCCGCCACCCCGCCGAAGCGCAGCGCGTCAACGCGCTGATGCACCGGCTGGCTCGGATGCCATCGGACCCCATCAACGACGAAGGAGGGCCACCATGCCTGAGGCACAACTCGACGTCCGCAGCGAGCCGCCAGCCCGCCGCCACCAAATGATCTTCGACACCTACGATCAGCTCGCCGCGGGGGACGGCTTCGTGCTCATCAACGACCACGACCCCAAGCCCCTCTACTACCAGTTCGAGGCCGAGCACGCGGGCGACTTCAACTGGGAGTACCTCGAACAGGGGCCGGATGTCTGGCAGGTGCGAATCGGCCGGCCCAGCTGAGCCGGGCTATACCGGCCCTCCAAGGCTCGTCGGCGCGAGGGCGTCGAGCTTGCCCTCGATGCAGTCGAGCAGCTGCCGGTATGAGGCGCAGAAGGATCGCACGCCCTCGTGCTCGAGCTCCGCGCTCATGGCATCGAGGTCGATCCCGGCGCTGGCGGCCTCGGCGAGTGTCTGCTGAGCCTGGACGGCGTCGATGTCGAGGGTGCGAGCGACCGCTCCGTGGTCGGCGAACGCGCGCAGCGTCTGCTCGGGCATCGTGTTGATCACATCCGGGCCGATCAGCTGCGCCACGTAGCGCACGTCGGAGTAGTCGGGATTCTTGGTGCCGGTACTGGCCCACAGCGGCCACTGCGGCTTCGCGCCGAGCCCTCGCAGGCGCTCCCACTCGCCGCCAGCGAACTTCGCGCGGAAACGCTGGTAGGCGACGCGCGCACTGGCAATCGCAACACCGCCAAGCAGCGGCGAGTCCTTCGCCAGCCGCGCGTCCACCTTGGCGTCGATCCGTGAGAGGAAGAACGACGCGACCGAGCTGATCCCCGTGAGCGGCTCGCCGGCGTCCGCGCGCGTGGCAAGCCCACGCAGGTAGGCGTCGATGACCCGCTCGTAGCGCTCGATCGAGAACAGCAGCGTGACGTTGACGTTCACCCCGCGGCGCGTCAGCTCCTCGATCGCCTGCAGGCCCGCCTCGGTACCGGGAACCTTGATCATCACGTTCGGCCGATCCAGTCGTCGCCACAACTCGGTCGCCTGCACGATCGTCGCTTCGGTGTCGTACGCCAGGTCGGGCGTGCACTCGAACGAGACGAACCCCTCACGCCCGCCGCTCTGGTCATAGACGTGGCGCAGTTCGGCCGCGGCCTCACGCACGTCGTCCAGCGCGAGCGCGAAGAACAGCTCGCGGGTGTCGCGCTCTCCGCCGACGGTCAGGCGCCGCAACTGCTCGTCGTAGCGGTCAGAGCCGGTGATCGCCTTCGCGAAGATCGTCGGGTTCGAGGTCGCGCCGGTCACCGAAAAGTCCCGGACCAGCCCGGAGAAGTCGCCGGTCTGCAGCAGCTCGCGCGAGAGCGTGTCCAGCCAGATCGAGACACCCGCCTCGTGCAGTCGCTTGAGATTCGCGCCGGCGGCCATGGCGACGCCGCTCAGCCTCCAGTCGCGGGCGCGCCGAGGAGCGACGGCAGCGGCGTGCCGGGGTCGGCCAGCGCCGCGGCATTTACCGGCTGGCGTGCGCGGATCAGTGCCTGGACATCCTCGTTGACATCCCAGACGTTCACGTTCATCCCAGCCACCACGCGTCGATCCAGCAGCCAGAAGGCGATGAACTCTCCGCTCTCGCGCTCGCCGCGGAAGACGACATCATCCCATGCGGGCGCGTGGCCGGAGTACTCCATGCCGACCTCGTACTGGTCGGAGAAGAAGTACGGGATGTGCTCGTAGCTAACCGGCTCGCCGAGCATCGCGCGCGCGGCCGCCGGCCCTTGGTTCAGCGCGTTGGACCAGTGCTCGACGCGGATCCGCTGCCCGTAGAACGGATGCCAGGCACGGGCGACGTCACCGGCGGCGAACACGTTAGGCACCGAGCTCTGGAGCTTCTCGTTCACGAGGATCCCGTCCTCGGTCTCCAGCCCGGCGTCTTGAGCAAGCTGTACGCGGGGCGCGGCGCCGACGCCGACGACCGCGAAATCACAATCGATCACACGACCGCCGCTCGTGCGCACGCGAGCGAGAGTCCCATCGCCCTCAAAGGACTGCACGCCTTCGCCGAGCAGCAACTCGACGCCATGCTGTGCGTGCGCGTCGCGGTAGAACTCGCCGATCTCCGGGCCGAAGATCCGCTCGTTGGGCAACGCCACCGGGTCGATTACGGTGACCTCCAGCCCGCTCTGGCGCGCCGATGCGGCGAACTCGCTGCCGATCCAGCCGGCGCCAACGACGACCACCCGGCCGCTACGAGCCAGTCGCTCGCGCAGCGCGTCACAGTCGGCGAGCGTACGCAGGTAGCAGACGCCGTCGAGCTCGGCGCCCGCGACCGGGATCCGGCGCGGCTGCGCCCCGGTCGCCAGCAGCAGCCGGTCGTATGCCAGCTCGCGGCCGTCCGCGAGCGTAACACGCGACCGTCCAAGGTCGATCGCGGTCACGGCTGTATCGGTCTGAAGCTCGATCTCATGCTCGGCATAGAAGCCCTCCTCATGCACATAGGCGTTCTCTCGAGGAGACTCGCCGCGCAGATAGTCCTTGCTCAGAGGCGGGCGTTCATAGGGCCGCTCGGGCTCAGCTCCGAGCAAGACCACACGCTCGTCGAAACCCTCCGCGCGCAGTGTCTCAGCCGCCTTCGCGCCGGTCAAGCTCGCGCCGATGACGACGAATGTCCGCTTGCTCATGGCATTCTCCCTCCGGTCAGGCTCAGGAACTCCTCGCGTGTGCGCGCATCGTCGCGGACGAGTCCGTGCAGCGCCGAGGTCACCGTCTTCGCGCCGGGCTTCTGCACCCCGCGAAACGACATACACAGATGCTCTGCCTCGAGCACCACCCCAACCCCCTTGGGCTCAAGCCGGTCCTGCAACCAGCTCGCGATCTGCATTGTGAGCCGCTCCTGCAGCTGCAGGTCGCGAGCGAACAGCTCCACCACGCGTGCGAGCTTCGAGAGCCCGAGGATCCGATCGGCAGGCAAATAGCCGATATGTGCGATCCCGTGAAACGGGAGGACATGGTGCATGCACAACGACTGGAACGGGATGTCGCGCACCACGACCAACTCGTCATAGCCCTCGTCGTTCGGGAACGTGGTCAGGTTGAACGGCTCGGGTGTGAGCAGCTCGGTGTACGCGTCCGCCATGCGCCGCGGCGTGGCTTGCAGCCCCTCATGGTCGAGGTCGGCGCCAAGTGCGACCAGCAGGCCGCAGGCGGCGCGCTCAACCGCCTGATGGTCGATCGGGCGTCGTGCGCCGGACCACAGCGTCGCGTGGTCGCGGGGTATTGGTCGATGAGTCCCGTTCAGCGCGGTCTCGAGTGGTGTCGTGAGTGGTGTCGTGGTCATACGGTCCCTAGCCCGAAGTTCCCCCGTGTGATGTTGCGGGATCTGCCTCTGCGTTTGGGTTTTCGCGCTGAGCGTGCTGTTCGGCTCGTGACTACGTGTTGAGGGGCGCGTGTTCGACGAGTTCCAGCGCGTGGGCTTGCAGACGGGTGGGCTGGGCGAGCTTCTGAAAGGTCGCGTCGGCGTGGCCGAGGCGGATCGTGTTGCGGGTGAGGGTCGCGAGCTCTGAGAGCAGGCTCTTGTAGCTGTGGCAGGGTTCCCCGATGGTGGTGCGCTTGGTTTGCGCCTTGCGCTGGGCGCCGGTGGAGCGGGTGGCCTTGGCAACGGGGTCAGTACCGGTGGGCGGGTGCTCGTCCTTGAAGAGCAGCGGCGCCCAGACTCCCTTGAGGTGCCAGGTGAGGTAGTAGGCCAGCATGCATAGGAAGATGTGGGCGCGGACGCGGTGCTCGAGGTGGTGGTGGATCGGGCGGATCTGCAGTTCTGGTCCCTTGAAGGTCTTGAACGCGCGCTCGGCCTGCTCGAGACCCTTGTAGGAGCGGACCACCTCGCTGGCGGACAGCTCGTCCTCGGTGAGACCGGTGCGCAGGATGTAAATGCCGTCCAGCGCAGCCTCGCTGTTGATCTGCTCGGTCTTGGTTTTGAAGGCGAAGCTCTGATCGGTGATCTGCAAGTCGAAGTGCTTGCGCATCCGGTAGCGCTTGACGGCCGGACCGACGGCCAGGCCGATCTCGTCCGAGCCGGTGAGCGTGCCTTTCTGCACGCGATCAGCGATCTGCTGCAACTCGCGTTCGGTCGCCGCCAACAACTCCCTGCGTTTGCGGGTGCGCTCGGCCGCGACCAACGGGTTGCGGCAAACGATGAGCCGCTCGCCGGGATAGTCCTCGGCGGTGATCTCGGCCAGGTTCTGCTCGTCAAAGAGCGAGAGCTGCAGAGTTCCGTCCCGAGCGAGCTTCTTGATCTGCGGGGCCTTCAGAGCCGTGATCCATCCGACTCCTTCGGAGTCCTTCAGTGTCTGCATGTTGGCCTTGGTGACCATCCCGCGGTCAGCGACCACGACCACGCTCTTCAGGTGAAAACGCTGCTTGAGCTTCCCGATCTGGGCAGGCAGCGTCGCATCGTCGTGCAACTGTCCGGAGAACACCTCCACCGCGATCGGACGTCCCGGCCTGTCACACAGCAGGCCGTAGATGACCTGTGGTGTGCCGCGCTTGCCATCGCGTGAGTAACCGAGTTTCGCAAGCGGGCAGGCGTGCCCCTCGAAATAGGAGGAGGACACGTCGTAGAGCACCAGCTCACCGTCTGAGAGATGCCGGCGCGCGAGACGATCCTCGATCCTCTCCTGGCGATCGAGCAGCCAGTCCAGTGCTGCGTAGAGATCATCCTCATCGACGCCTGAGACGTTCAGCTCCTCGGCGAGTGTCGAGGAGCCCAGCGAACGCACCGTGGCCAGCTTTGAGGCGGGCGCGATCACCCGCTCACAGATCATCGCCATCACGAGGTCGCGCTCGCGGCTGGGTGAACGGTCGAGCAACCTGGCCAGATCCAGGCGGCGAGCCATCGAGAGCGCCGCCATCACGTGCCCGGCGGGCAGCGAGCGCTCGATCTGGAACGCCTTACCGACCGGCAGGTAGGACTCCCCGCGCAGCGCGCCACGGACCAGCTCGATCGCCTCCGGCGGCAGGTGCGAGAGGTTCGCAAGCGTCTCCTTGCGGACCTTGCCGCCCTCCCGATAGGAACGGCGCAACAGCGTCGAGGTGTACTCCCGCTCCCCATGCCGCACACGGTTCGTGACCACGTGCATCGCGCCCGATGGGTTCTGTCTCCTCGGCATGAAGATAACCTACCAGCCCCACCGGACAGAACCTAGTGACTACACCATGACACCACAAAAAGGCCGGAATCCCCACAAACACCGGGATCCCAACCCCAATCAGCAGTGACTACCGCAGGAACTTCGGCCTAGCGCACGGATCCTGGCGGTTCTTACACCGGTCCGCCAGGCACGCTCGGTCCGGGGGGTTGGCGAGGGCGATCGTCACGAAGTCGCCGAGCAGGATCTTGCCGCTGAGCACGCCGACCTCGAAGGAGCCAGCCATCCGCCGGAGCGGCTCCAGGTGCGGGCCGCTTCGACGCATGTCAGCTTGCTCGTGCTTCATCCCTTCTACCGGCTGAGAATCGACGCTGGTGACGTCGATCGGGTCCCCACCATGATGTAGGTTCTCCGGGTTGCCCTCCTTTGCGTCAGGATTGCTGGCTCTCGTACCCCGCGTGTGGCGAGTTCGACCCTCGGGCGATCGTCGATGAGCCTCACCGAGATGCGCGATGCCCGCATCGTCCAGCAGGATGAAGCGCCCTGCCGGGTGAGCGCGATCCGCCAGCGAACCGCCACCATCGTCGAGGTGTCGCTGCGTCCGCTGACCGAGCCGCTGGAGTATCTCCCTGGCCAATACGTGCTGCTCGAGGACCGCGACCGGCGGGTCGAGCAACGTTCCTATTCGATCGCCAACGCTCCGCGTGCGGACGGGTCGATCTCGTTGCTGGTCACACGCGTCCCGGGCGGGCAGGCCAGCAACTGGGTGCATCGACGGCTTCGACCGGGCGACGAAGCCATCCTCACGGGTCCTTATGGCACGTTCGTCGCCGACCCCGCATCGAGCCGACCGTGCCTGTACCTCGCTGGTGGATCGGGACTCGCGCCGATGCGTGCGCTGATCGAGGCGGCGCTCCATTCGGCCGTACAACAGCGGCTGACACTGCTGTTCTCAGCCCGGACAGAGTCCGACGTCATCGACCGCGAGCGCTTCGCGCGCTGGCAGGCCGAGCACCCGAGCTTCCGATTCATCCGCACGCTCACCCGCGGCTCCGGCCCGGATCCTCACGGCCACGTCCCCGACGTCCTTCGCGGCCTCTGCCCCGACCTCACCGGCCACGAGGTGTTCATCGCCGGCGCACCGGGACTGGTCAGCGCCTGCACCGCGGCGAGCGAAGCGCTCGGCGCAGCGCGCGAGCAGATCCACACCGAGCCGTTCTTTGCAGAGCCCGAGCCATGGAGCAGTCCGCCGCCCGCGCCAAGCGCCGAGCGCTAGGAGGACGATGCAGAGCGAACAGCCACCGATCTACACCAAGACCGGGGACGACGGAACCACCGGCCTGCTGTTCGGCGGACGCGTATCGAAGGCCAGCCCACTGATCGCGATCTTTGGCACCGTTGATGAGACGGTCGCCGCACTTGGTCTGGCCCGCGCCGCGACCACCGACCAGCAACTACGGGCCGCTATCATCGACTGCCAGCGCGGGCTGTTCGTCGCGGCAGCGGACCTCGCTGCCAACCCCCACGCCCGCGAGCGCCTGACACCGGGGGTCTCTCTGGTTACGCCCGAGATGATCGGGACGCTGGAGCGAACGATCGATCACCTCGTAGCCCAGCATCCGCTGCGACCTGCGTTCGTCGTCCCCGGTGCGGCGCTCGACTCGGCCGCACTCGATCTCGCTCGCACGGTGCTACGTCGCGCCGAGCGCCTCATCGTCGCCGCGCGCGAGGCAGGGACCCCCATCGAGGCGCACGTGCTCGCCTACGTGAATCGCGCCTCCGACCTGCTTTACGTCCTCGCCCGCTGGGCCGCAGGCGAGGACGATGAGCCGCTCAGCCACGAGTAGCGAACGCCCGCGCAGCAGGTCGGCCTGCCGTGCTTAGTGAGGCGCTGCGTGTCGGCGCGGCTCTCGGGCCGGTTAGCATGCATCCCTGACATAGCGAAGTGACGCACCTCATCGAAGCTGTCACGCATCGGCCTACGGAGGCAACGTTGAACACCTGGGAGCTCAAGACGCTGGACCTCAAGCCACGGCTGCCGGAGATCCTGGCTTCAAGCGATGCCGCGCGTGCGATCCTGCTCGACCTCGCGGCCGGCGAGAGCCTGTCAGATCACGAAGTGCACGAGCGCGCCTGGGTGGTCGTGATCGACGGCGCGATTGAGGTGCGCACGGCCGCCGGCGAGCGCGCTGACGGCGGTCCTGGACTGCTGGTCGAGTTCGCGCCGGCGGAGCGTCATGAGGTCTCAGCGTCCTCTGACGCGCGGCTGCTGCTGCTGCTCACCCCGTGGCCGGGCAGCGGGCATCCCGGCGCGATGACGATCCGGGAGAAGCTCTACTCCCGGCGCCATGCAGCCAAGCGACAGCGGTGAGACGTGGTGGCCGCCGGGGTCATTGCGCTCATGAGCGAGCCGGCTCGTAGTACGTAGCATTCTTGGCGATGTAATGCTGCCACTCCTCGGGCACTTGATCCTCAGCGAAGATGGCGTCGACCGGACAAGCCTCGACGCATGCGTCGCAGTCGATGCACTCCGAGGAATCGATGTAGAGCATCTCGGCGGCATCATAGCCGGGCTCATCCGGGGTGGGATGGATGCAGTCCACTGGACACACCTCGACGCACGAGTTGTCCTTGGTGCCGATGCACGGCTCGGCGATCACGTAGGTCACCGGTGAGTGCCCCTGCAGGCCATTCCCACGGTCATGATGTAGAAAAAGCTAGCAGAGCGCGCGATTCACGCGGAGTCCCGCCACGAGAGGTCCCCTGCCGGGTCACCCGTTGATGAGAGGGTTCTCAGAGGACCTCGGACTCTCGGCGCGAAGCGACCGAGGCCCTTCGTTGGCTCGCGCCCGGACACGATGCGTTCGACCCAGCTTGAGCAGGACCGTGGCGGCGCCCAGGGCGGCCTCGCCGGCATAGCCGACCGCAAGCCACCCGAGCGAGAGCCACTCGAGGTCGTTGCGCGAGCGCAGCAGAATCTCCGATAGCAGCTCAAGGACTTTGCCCAGCCGGGGTGTCGAAATGCCCAAAAGTCGCTAGGCTTTACCCCTGTTGTATGTCGGCGCAGCCAGCGCGGTTGGCTCATCGCCGGCTTGACGGGCCCTTTCACGTCGAGAATCAGGGGGTTTCAAAGATGCAGCCAGTGTCCATATCGTCTCAGCGGGGAACGCTTGAGAGCCCAGAGGTGATCGAGGACCTCCCTGGGCACGTCATCCCGATCCTCGAGCGGGAGTTCGACGACTTCGACACGGAGTCCACGAGATACCTGGCGGGGGAGCTGGAGGAGATGGAGTTCGTCAAATTCCGTCTCAAGCAAGGTGTCTATGGGCAGCGTCAGCCCGATGTGCAGATGGTGCGCGTCAAGCTGCCGTTCGGCGGTGTGAGCCCCGACCAGCTCGATGCATTCGCCGCCGCGATCGAGAAGTACGTGCCGCTGCAGAAGGGGCACATCACAACCCGCCAGAACATCCAGGTGCACCACGTCCCGCTTCGGGAAGCCGCCGAGTACATCCGCGAGCTCGGCACTGCGGGGCTTTCGAGCCGTGAGGGCTGCGGCAACACGATGCGCAACGTGACCGCCGACCCGTGGGCGGGCGTCGCCCCCGATGAGGTGTTTGACGTGACTCCCTACGCGGGCGCATATGTGCGCTACTTCGTGCGCCACCCCACGACGCAGGGTATGCCGCGCAAGTTCAAGACCTCCTTCACCGGCTCAGACGCCGATCGTGCGATCAGCGGGATGCATGATCTTGCGTTCATCGCCCGCGAACGCGACGGCGTCAAGGGCTTTGAGATGCGGGCCGGCGGCGCAACCGCGATTATGCCGCGGATCGCGCAAACGCTCTATGAGTTCGTCAGCGTCGACGATGGCGAGTACATCAAGGTGGCCGAGGCCGTGCTGCGCGTCTTCGATCGCCAGGAGTGGCTGCGCCCCAACCGTGCCCGTGCCCGGTTGAAGGTCTTTGTCGACAAGCACGGCATCGAGGAGCTGCGCAACGAGGTCGAGCGAGAGCTGCTGGGCGCGTGGACCACCGCACGCGACTTCTCGCTGGATCGGCTCCTGTTCATCCACGACGAGCAGGCGGGCGCCCCGGCGGTTCCGCCCGGATATGGCTCCCCGAACGGCGATGGCTCGGAGTTCGAGCAGTTCCGTCGCTCCAACGTGCGTGCCCAACGTCAGGACGGCTTCTGCACAGTGCAGGTCAAGGTCGATCGTGGAGACCTGACCCCCGAGCAGTTCCGCGGGCTTGCGCAGATCATGCGCGAGTACTGCGGCGGCTACGCTCGCACGACCGTACATCAGAACCTGCTGCTGCGCTGGGTGCGTGAGGAGAGCATCTACGACGTCTGGAGGCGCCTCCAGACGCTGAGCCTCGGCGACCCGGGTGCGGATGAGGTCTCCGACGTGATCTCCTGCCCGGGAACCGACTCCTGCAAGCTCGGGATCACGAGCTCTATGGGCCTCAACGCGGCCGTCGCGCGACGCATCCAGGAGATGGCGATCGAGGATCCCCTCACGCGCAAGATCCACATCAAGATGTCGGGCTGCCCTAACGGATGCAGCCAGCACCACATCGCAAACATCGGGTTCTACGGCGCGTCGATCAAGGTCGGAGAGAAGAGGATCCCGGCCTCGATCCCGCATATCGGCGGCTACTACGAACAAGGCGGAGTCGGCTACGGCAAGCGGCTGAAGACGCGCATCCCATCAAAGCGCATCCCCGATGCCGTGGAGCGCTGGCTGCGGTTCTACGAATCCGAGCGTCACGATGACGAGGAGTTCAACGCGTTCGCCCGACGTGTGGGCACAAACGCGTTCGAGGACATCGTGCGCGACCTCGCGATGCCCGCTGAGTTCAACCTGCAAAACATGAACCTGTTCATCGACTGGAGCCGCACCGTGCCCTTCCAGGTCATCCGAGGCGAGGGAGAGTGCGCCATCTGAGTCCCTACCTCATCCACGCCGCGCGCCAGGGAAGCCGGCCCATCTCAAGGTCCGATCAGGCTCGGTGGACCCGGGTGATGGACCGACCATCTACTCCGGCTGCCCTTCGAGCACGCTGAGAATCTCGTGGTGACTGTCATGCTGGATCAAAGGTCTCGCTCGTTGTGGGAGCTGCGCATCTCAGTGACCGCCCGGTGCAGGGCTTCCGCTGCTCCTACTGTATGCCCAACGAGATCTTCGGGCGCGACTTCATGTCCATGCCCCGCGGCGACCTGCTCGCCTTCGAGGAGATCACCCGCCTGAGCCGCCTGTTCGCCGCCCGATGCGTCAAGAGGATTCGCCTTGCCAGCGGCCAACTCCTACTGCGCAATGATTTCCAGCAGCTCGTGGAGCTGCTCGCGGGCATCGACGGCATCGCTGACATCGGCCTGACGACCAATCCCGCGGCGCTCGCGGCCAAGGGGCTAGCCGGACCGGCGTCCGATGGCGATCTCATCGCCTGATAGATCCGGGCGCAGCGGCTGACCGACCCTCAGACAGTCCTTTCAGGCCGAGGCGCTCGGTCCACCTGGCGGCGAAAGTAGGCTCGTTTCGTGCCTCGAAGGTGACCTGGCGCTGCACCGTGCGCCGAGGTAGCAGCGGAGACCGTCGCGGCAAGCAGCGAATCTCCCACCGCTTGGCCGCGCGGGCGTGCAATGTTCGCGCGCCAGCGCGGAAGGGCCCGCCGTGCTCTGTCGATCCCAGACCTGCGAGCACACGCAGGGTACGGTTTCGCCCCTTCCGAAGGGACCGAGCAACGCCAGGCCGGACTACGCGCTGGTGGGCCACCTCAAGCGAGTAAATCTCGAGGCGCTTGTGACGATGCGCGAAGGCCCGACGCAGGAGCCTGCACGCAGCGCAGTGGGCAATCTGCAGGACGTGGTCTAGCGCTGGCGGCAAAGATCGCAGCAACGTGGTAGCTTTCTTACGCTAGTCCTGTGAGAAAGATCGAGCCGCACCGATCAGCGCGCCTGCTCAGGCGGAGCTCGGTGCGTGCTGTCGAAGAACGGAGATTGCGATGGACGCAAAGACGGTCGCCCTTTTCGCGTTGCTGCGCGGAACGCCGATGGTGTTGGGCCTCGCATTCCTGGCGATCATGCTGTTGCGCAGCGCACGGGTCCCCGAGCCGGACGACGATCCCGAGGGCGACAGCAACGATGACGGAGGTCAGACGCCATGGAGCCCGCAGCGGACACCGAGCCCGCGTGGCGGCGGACGACTGCCGCTGCGTGACACCCAACCATCGCGTGTGCGACAGCGTGTGCCGCTCCATCAGGGTGATCGCTGGACGCATCCTTCGCGCCATCGCCTGCCGGCACGCAAGACGCATGCAAGCGCACGAACAGCACGCTAGGCCGCGCCCGGCTATGAGCTCGACAACGGTGTGCGAGTGCAGGATCTCGACAACGGTGTGCGAGTGCAGGATCGCCTCTACGCCGGTACTAAGCAGTGCCTGCCCGCCGCTGCCCGCTCCATCGCCGCGCGCGGTGCCACGCGCCGGCGAAGGGCTGAAGGCTGCGTGTCCATGAGCGTCTCGGTCGCCCCGGTACCACAGATCGCGACTCGCCGGATCGAGCGTGAGCAGCGCGGCTGGATCAGTTGGCTGACCACGACCGACCACAAGCGGATCGGGATCATGTACATGGTCCTCACGTTCCTGTTCTTCATCCTCGGCGGCACCGAGGCGCTGATGATGCGGCTGCAGCTAGGCGCGCCAGAAAACACGCTCGTCGCGCCGCAGGTCTACAACCAGCTGTTCACGATGCATGGCTCGACGATGATCTTCCTGTTCGTCGTGCCGATCTGGGCGGGTATGGGCAACTACTTCCTGCCGCTGATGATCGGTGCGCGCGACATGGCTTTCCCGCGCCTGAACGCGCTCTCCTTCTGGCTGCTGCTCGCAGGCGGGGTCGTCTTCTACGCCTCGATCTTCTGGGGCCCGCCGGAAGCCGGCTGGGTCAGCTTCCCGCCACTCTCAAGCATCGCGTACTCGCCGAGCGGCGGTCAGGACGCGTGGATCTACCTGATCCACCTCACCGGCCTCTCCTCGATCCTCGGCGCGATCAACTTCTACGCGACGATCGCGAACATGCGCGCCCGCGGCATGGGCTGGGGCCGGCTGCCGCTGTTTGTCTGGGGGCTCCTCGTCTACACGATCCTAATCATCTTCGCGATGCCGGTGATCGCGGCAGCGGTCACGATGCTGCTCGCCGACAGACACTTTGGCACGCACTTCTTCAGCCCAACGCAGGGTGGCTCAGCGTTGCTCTACCAGCACCTGTTCTGGTTCTTTGGTCACCCCGAGGTCTACATCATGATCCTGCCGGGCTTCGGCCTGGTCTCCGAGATCCTGCCCGTGTTCGCGAAAAAGCCGATCTTCGGCTACAAGGCGATCGCGATTACAACCGTCTCGATCGCGTTCCTCAGCTTCCTGGTGTGGGCGCACCACATGTTCACGACCCCGACGCCGATAGTCGTTCTGATCTTCGTGATGCTGAGCTCGTTCTTGATTGCGGTGCCGACGGGCGTGAAGATCTTCAACTGGATTGCGACGCTCTGGTATGGGTCGATCGAGTTCAGGACGCCGCTGCTCTTCTCTGCCGGGTTCATCGCGCTGTTCCTGATCGGTGGCATCTCCGGTGTGTTCCTTGCCGTCATGCCGGTCGACTGGCAGCTGAACGAAAGCTATTTCGTCGTCGCGCACATTCACTTCGTGCTGATGGGCGGCTCGGTCTTCGTCGTCTTCGCCGGGATCTACTACTGGTTCCCGAAGATGACCGGGCGGATACTCGACGAGACACTCGGGAAACTCAGCTTCTGGCTGATGTTCTTCGGGTTCCTCTGCACCTTCTTGATCCAGCACGTGATCGGACTGGAAGGCATGCCACGGCGCGTCTATGAGTACCAGAACGTCGGCAACCTTGCGCTGTTCAACCTGATCTCCACCGTCGGCTCCTTCATCCTCGGCGCCGGAGTGGTGACCACGGTCATCAACGTCGCCCGCAGCCTCAAGGTCGGCGCGATCGCAGGCCCAGACCCCTGGAAAGCGAACACGCTCGAGTGGTTCACGACTTCCCCGCCACCAGTCAACAACTTCGACGTGATCCCGCGGGTGCGCTCTGCTGAACCCATGAAGGACTACCGTGCCGAAATCGAACGGCTCACAGCCGGCATGTCGCGTCGAGAGCCGTCGCATGCAACCACGGCGGCCGACCACTCGCCGTGATAGCTGCGGCCAGCATCAGCCCTGTACTCGTGTTCCTCGCGCTGCTGGGCGCGTGCGTATGGGTGGGCGGGCTGGTCGCGATCGCAGTCGTCGCTCGTGCGGCGCGAGCTACCCTGGAGCCTCCCGCAAGGATCGCGTTCTTCCGCGCGCTGGGCCGCAGCTACGCCACGGTAGGCGGAGCCGCGCTGGTCATAGCGCTGGGCAGCGGCATGGCGCTCCTCAGCGACCATCGCTGGAGTGCCATGGCCCTCGCAGCCGTCCTGGTCTCCGCCGCGCTACTGCTGGTCACGGCTGCAGGCGTGAGACAGGCGCGCGGCATGACCCGTCTACGCCAGCAGGCGGTTCACGAAGCCACGAACCCGATCCTCACCGAGCGCGTGCGCCGCGGCGCGCGGCGCGCGGGGATGCTGCGCGGGGCGATCGCGCTGCTGAGTGTCGCGCTGCTGCTCATCACCGTTACGCTGATTACCTGAGTCTCGACCTGGACCGCAAGCACCTGTCTGGAAACTCGCTCTCGACGCGCTCCAGTGCGTCGGCGAGTACCGTGAGCCGCGCTGCGGGCATCGCCTGCTCGATCAGGGGAAACAGATCACGCTCCTCCAGGCGCACATGGCTGGCCAAGCGCGCGCCGAGGTCGTGCAGCTGCGCCAGGGACGCAGGCGAGGCGGAGGCGAGAGCATCGGCGCGCTGGCGGATCGCGACATGATCGCCGAGCACCGCGAGCACCAACGGATGGTGCGCGTCACCATAGGCAGCGTACCCAGGCAGCAGGATCTCCTCCTCCAGGGAAAAGTGCCGCCGTCCATGCGTGTTCCAGTACGCATGGAACGCCTCGCACGCCTCGCCGGCGGTCTCGTCGGTGGCGCGTCGCAGCCTCTGCGCGACGACGAGTGCCTGGTGGTGATCGCGTGAGAGGGACGCCAGCGCCGCGCTTCGCCTCATCGCCGTGTCGCGCCCTCGGCCATCGGCTGCGGCTGCTCGCTGGCCTCGCTCGCCAACGGGCCTCGCAGCTCGATCAGACACCCGGCGGCGTAGGGATCCCGAGGCACGAATCCCGCGAGCTTCGTCTTCGGATCGAGCACGTCCAGCAGACCGCGCATGAGGCCGCGATGCAGCCCGCAAACCACCTGCTGGCGCTCAGCGACCGCCTCGCGGTACGGACAGTTCGCCAAACGGTAGGTCAGCCGATCACCGGAAGCGAGCTCGCGGCTCGGCTGGAACCCCATGCCCACCAGTACGGCATGCAGCTGCTGCTCACGTGAGGCATCGCTGTCGTCGGGGGCAAGCTCGCGGCCAATCTGACGCCCGGTCGCCTCGACGTCGCGCAGCCGGAGCTTGCCGGCGGTGATCGCCCGGACCAACCAGCGACCCAGCTCCGCATAGCCGCTCGGTGGATCGCCGCCCGGCATTGCCTCCGGATTGATCGTCCACGTGTCGCGCGGGCGCCCACGCGCCAAACGCTCACGCTCGCGAAGGACGAGGCCAGCATCCCCGAGACGCTCCAGGTGGGTGCGAACCCCATTGGGATGCATGCCTAGACGCTCAGCCAGCTCCTCGGTATGCGCCGGCCGGCGCAGATCGCTCAGCAGCGCAAACAGCCGCGCTCGCGTCGGCTGTGCAAGAACATCTCCCGATCTGATCGGAACGTCCACACGACTAGTTTCGCACAACAGGCCTATGGAAACCGACGGCCGTCCAGGCGTCGTGCATTCGCCATCTCTATGGATCCTGAACGAATCGGCTGAGAACACCCGCATGCTCGACGCGAGAGTGACCTACCGACCAGCGGCCACGTCACGGTCCTCGCGGTCGGCGGCAGGCGTCGGTGGCTCTCCGGGGAACCCGTGTTCCCTCTGGAGCGGTGCGAGTCCTTCCGATGCGCCTGGAAGCTCCAGGGCGAGGCGCTCAAGCTCTTGAACATGCAGGGCGGAAAGCGCCTCCAGTCGTTCGGCGCCACTGTCTGTGAGGTGCAGTCGTACGATGCGATGATCGTCGAGGTCGCGGATGCGTGTCAGCAGCCCAGCCGCGTCCGCGCGGTCCACGAGGCCGACTGTGCTGTGGTGGCGTAGAAGCAGGTAGTCGGCGACCTCGCCGATCGTGGGGCCGCGTGGATCATCGTGGCCGCGGATTGCAAGCAGCAGCTGGTGTTGTGCAGGGGTCAGGCCTGCTGCGCGCGCCTGCTGCTCGCTCCAACGCAGGAAGTGACGCAGTCCAGTTCGCAGCGCGAGCAGCTGAGCATATGCGTCGTCGGAGAGTTTGATCGTGCAACGATATCATCGTGACACGATGCAGTCTAGGGTACCTCTTTGTACAGACCGCGTGGGAACTGCACCGAGCTCGGCCACCGAATCGCCTGGGCTCTCATGAGCACGCCGACCCCCGAGTCTTCGTCCACATCTCAGGAGGCCGCTGATCGGCGCCTGCCAATCAGGGTCGAGAGGGCCGAGATTGAGCAGACGCCGGACATCCCTGTCGACGCTCACGAGAAGACCCGTTTCGGCGTGGACGAGCAGTCCAGCGCGACCTCTGAGCGCGCACTCGGCGACTTCACGACGACACCGGCGATTCTCCGCCTGATTCCAGTCGCGGTGCTGGTGGGAGCGCTCGGGGCAGGGATCTCGCTTGCGCTGCTGGCGATGATCGGGTTCTTCACCAACCTCTTCTACTACCAGCGGATCGACTTCCACCTCGTCTCCCCAAACGCAAGCACCCTCGGGGTGACAGCGCTCGTCATCCCGGTCGGCGGCGGTCTGATCATCGGGCTGATGGCCCGCTTCGGCTCTGAGCAGATTCGCGGCCATGGCATCCCCGAGGCGATGGAACGCATCCTCGTCAACGGCAGCCGCATACAGCCGCGCTTGGCGGTACTGAAGCCCATCTCCAGCGCGATCAGCATCGGCACCGGCGGACCGTTCGGAGCGGAGGGGCCGATCATCCTCACCGGCGGCGCTGTCGGCTCGATCGTCGGGCAGCTGTCCCGCCTGACCGCCGCTCAGCGTCGCAGCCTGCTTGTCGCTGGCGCCGCCGCCGGAATGAGCGCGGTGTTCGGCACCCCCGTGGCGGCGACACTGTTCGGCGTCG
>JAJYUP010000169.1 GCA_021792455.1 Actinomycetes bacterium
GGTGCTGTTCGCGCTCGCTCCAAGCATCTCGATCATCACCGCCGTCGCCGCCTTTGCGATCATCCCCTTCGGAGGCGTCCAGCACATAGGCGGGGAACGGGTCGGGCTGTATGGCCTCGACGTCTCGATCGGTCCGCTGTACCTGTTCGCCTTCGGCGCGATCGCCTTCTATGGCGTGATGCTCGGCGGCTGGTCCTCCGGCTCGAAGTACTCCTTCCTCGGCTCGATGAGAGCGGCGGCGCAGCTGATCTCATATGAGGTCTCCCAAGGGCTTGCCCTCGTCGGCGTCATCATCACCGCCCAGACGCTGTCGCTCACGGGGATCGTCCACGCCCAGGCGGGGATGTGGTACATCGTGCCCCAGTTCCTAGGCTTCCTCATCTTCCTCGTCGCCGGCTTCGCGGAGACCAACAGGGCACCCTTCGACCTCACAGAGGCGGACGCTGAGCTCGTCGGCGGCTACAACACGGAGTTCGGCGGCGGTCGCTTCGCCTCCTACTACTTCGCGGAGTACCTCAACGTGCTCGTCGTCTCTGGCATCGTGACCACTGTGTTCCTCGGAGGCTGGCTTCTGCCTGGCGGCGTCCATCCTCCCGGCTGGGTCGATCCCTTCATCGTGCTCGTGAAGATGGCGATCGTCACCTTCCTGTTCATCTGGGTGCGAGCGACGCTGCCCCGCCTGCGCTACGACCAGCTCATGAGCTTCGGCTGGAAGGTGCTGCTGCCGCTCGCAACGGTCAACGCACTCGTGACGGCGATCGTCGTCGTGGTGAGCCACTGATGGGCTTTCATCCTGGATCAGACGTCGTCGCGGTGCAGCGCGCCCCGAAGCGGGGGCCAGCCCGCAGCCTCTGGCGCATCTTCGTCGAGACGCTTCGGGGCCTCATGACGACGGGGGCGAGGGTGATCGAGGGCCCTGTGACGATCCAGTACCCAGAGGAGAAGGTGCCCGTCTACCCTCGCTTCAGGGGACGCCACAAGCTGCACCGCTTCGAGGACACCGGCCTCGAGAAGTGCGTCGGCTGCTCGCTGTGCGCAGCCGCCTGCCCTGCAGACTGCATAAGGGTCGTCGCGGCGGAGAACACCCCTGAGCACAGGGTCTCAGCGGGGGAGCGGTACGCGGCGGTCTATGAGATCAACCTGTCCCGCTGCATCTTCTGCGGCTACTGCGAGGTCGCCTGCCCATTCGACGCGATCACGATGGGCCACGACTACGAGCTCTCCGCCTATGAGCGCTCTGACCTCATCTTCACGAAGGAGATGCTCCTCGCTGAGCCGATCGAGCGTGCCCCACTGCGCAGGGAGGGTGAGTGATCGCACTGCCAGAGAGTGCGCGGCCGCTGCAGCAGCGCAGAAGGCCTCCGAGGGAACGGTCGAAGGAGGGCGAGGAGTGAGCACGCTGCCTCAGACTGTGCGGCCGCTGCAGCAGCGCAGAAGGCCTCCGAGGGAACGGTCGAAGGAGGGCGAGGAGTGAGCGTCTTCGTCTTCTGGGTCGCCGCGATCGGCGTCATCGCCGGCGCCGTCGGCGTCGTCTCGCTGCGCGACGCCTTCTACTCCGTGCTCGCCCTCGTCGTCCACCTCATCTGCCTCGCGGCGCTGTTCCTGCTGCTGCGCGCCGAATTCGTCGCGGCGGTTCAGGTCGTCGTCTATGCCGGTGCCGTCATGGTGCTCTACGTGTTCGTCGTCGCCTATGTCGGAGAGGAGGCGGAGTCGATCGGGCAGCGGCTGCGCAGCGCGATCCTCCGCGGCACGCGTACGCGGATGATCGCGACGCTTGGCGGCGGAGCGCTGCTCGCGGAGCTTCTCATCGCCCTGCTTGGCAGCGGCTTGAAGGCGATCAACTCCTATGGCGCCCCCTACCACCCTGGGGCGAAGACCTTCGGCACGCCTGGCTACATCGGTGAACTGCTGCTCACGAGGTTCCTCGTAGCGTTCGAGATCGCCTCCTTCCTGCTGCTCATCGCCGCCGTCGGCGCCGTCGTGCTCGCAAGACGTCGCGGCGGCATCGGTGAGCTCGCGGGTGAGGGACGGATCGCGCCGTTGCATCTCGACCGTCCACTTGGCACAGGCACGATGGCAGAGGGCGTCGAGGGGCGGATGCCGCTCGCAGGCCCGAGCGCAGCTCAGGGCAGCGGCCTTGCCCAGGCAGGCAGCGGCCTTGCCCAGGCAGGCAGCGGACATGCGCAGGAGGGTGCCAAGGCGGGCAGCGGACGGGAGCGGGAGGGTGCGCTGCGATGAGCATCGCGTGGTATCTCGCCCTCTCTGCGATCATCTTCACGCTTGGCGCCGCCGGCGTGATGGTCAGGCGCAACCCGCTCGTGATGCTGCTCTGCCTCGAGCTCATGCTCAACGGCGCGAACCTCGCCCTCATCGCCTTCTCGCGGATGTGGGGCGGCGGCGCTGGCCAGATCTTCGCGATCGTCGTGATGACCGTCGCCGCCTGCGAGGTCTGCATAGGGCTTGGGATGATCGTCGCGATCTACAGGCGCCGCCTGCCGATCGACGTCGACGAGCTGCGGGAGCTGCAGGGATGAGCTCTGCACGCGAGGTCAGGATTGCGGAGCGGCGGCGCCTCGGCGCAGCTCACAGGCGAGGGATGACGGGGCGGCAGGGATGAGCCAGACGACGTTCGGCTGGATCGTGCTCGCATGCCCGCTCGCCGGCCTGCTCATCATCTCCCTCGGCTTCAAGCCGCTGCAGTCGCTGCCGAGGCGGACTGCCGGCGTCATCGGGACGCTTGCGATCTTCCTCGCCTTCCTCGCAGCCGTTGGGGCACTCGTGAAGATGCAGGGGGCGGCGCCATCACACCGCGTCGCCGTCTCCTCGCTGTGGAACTACGCCGTCACCGCTGGCATCGACGCGCGGATGTCGATCCTCGTCGACCCCCTGTCTGTCTGGATGATCCTCGTCGTCACGGGGATCTCGACGCTCATCCACCTCTACTCGATCTCCTACCTCGACAGGGACCGTGGGTTCGCGCGCTACTTCGCCTATCTCAACTTCTTCGTGCTCTCGATGCTCCTGCTCGTGCTCGCGGGAAACTTCCTCATCCTCATAGTCGGCTGGGCGTTCGTGGGCGCCGCCTCCTACCTGCTCATCTCCTTCTGGTACAGGCGCAGGACCGCAACGGCCGCGGGCATCAAGGCGTTCGTCATCAACGTCGTCGGCGACGTTGGGCTCGTGCTTGGGACCTACTTCATCTTCAAGCACACAGGCAGCCTCGAATTCCTTCGCACCTTCCACAGGGCCGCGTCCGGCGCCTTTGGGCACCTGCCGTCAGGCAGGGCGCGCGGCGATGGAGACCTCACCGCCGCCTGCATCCTGCTGCTCGTCGGCGCCTTCGCGAAGTCCGCCCAGATCCCGCTGCACACCTGGCTTCCAGACGCGATGGAGGGGCCAACGCCGGTCTCTGCGCTCATCCACGCGGCGACGATGGTGACTGCGGGCGTCTACCTCATCGCGCGCCTGCATCCGCTGTTCGAACTCGCGCCCGCCGCCCAGGACGTCGGTGCCGCCGTCGGGGCGCTCACGCTGCTGATCGCCGGCACGATTGGGCTCGTGCAGACGGACATCAAGCGCGTCATCGCCTACTCGACGATGTCCCAGATCGGCTACATGATCATGGGCGTCTCGATCGGCGCCTATGCGGCGGGCATGTTCCACCTCATGACCCACGCCTTCTTCAAGGCGCTGCTGTTCATGGGGGCAGGGTCGATCATCGGCGCGATGGGGGGCGCGCAGTCGCTCACGCAGATGAAAGGATTCCGCAGGGCGCTGCCCTTCACCTACGCCTGCTTCATCATCGGTGGGCTCGCGCTCGCAGGGATCCCACCGTTCTCAGGCTTCTTCTCCAAGGACGAGATAATGCTGTTCGCCGGGGAGCTTGGCGGCTGGCACTGGGCGCTGTATGTCGCCGGCTACATCGGCGCATTCCTCACCGCCCTCTACACCTTCCGGATGATCTTCATCGCCTTCCATGGCGAGCCCTGCGAGGAGGCCAAGGAGCTCCTCGCAGGCCACCTCCACCACCCCGCCCAACCGTTCAACCCCGCTGACGGGGAGATCGAGGACACCGACGTCGGCTTCCCTGGCCCTGAGCACGCCGTCGCTGAGCGGGCGAAGCCGATGCTCGTCGCGATGTCACTGCTCGCGATCGGCGCCTTCGGCGCAGGCTTCATCCAGATCCCCCACGTCGACTCCGTCGTCGATCAGTTCCTCGCCCCGACGTTTGCGGGCTCCCACCTCTACAGCACCCCGACGAACACGACCCTCCAGGTGATCGGCCTCGTTCTCGGCACCGTCATCGGGCTCACAGGCATCGCGGTGTGCTGGTGGGTGTGGGTGCGCAAGCCTGGCAGCGCCGCAGCGTGGCAGCGACGCCTTCCCGCCCTCCATCGCCTCTTCGCTGCGAAGTGGTACTTCGACGAGGCGATCTGGGCGCTGTTCGTGCGTCCGCTCGCTGCCACTGGGCGCTTCGGCAGAAGCTCCTTCGAGCGGCTCGTGATCGAAGCGGGCCTCGTTGGTGGCGCCTCTGGCGTCGTGCGCGCAAGCTCGGCGCTCGTGCGCTCTGTGCAAACCGGCCTCGTCCGCTACTACGCCGCGATGATCGTGCTTGGCGTAGCCGCCGTCGGCCTCTACTTCCTGCTTCAGGGCTG
>JAJYUP010000038.1 GCA_021792455.1 Actinomycetes bacterium
GGATGCTGGAGAGCCTGCTCGCGGCGGACATCGCCCCTGGAGGGGTGGAGGGCGCCGACCGCCGCACGGCGGTCGGTCGCCTGTTGCGACGGACCTCGCTCGACGAGCTGCCTCAGCTGTACAACGTCCTTCGCGGCGAGATGAGCATCATCGGGCCGCGCCCAGAGCGCCCCGAGTTCGTCGATGTCTTCGAGCAGGACATCGTTCGCTATGGCGATCGCCACCGCGTGAAGTCAGGGATAACCGGCTGGGCTCAGGTCAACGGGCTGCGCGGCAGGACATCGCTCGCGGAGCGGATAGAGCTCGACAACTACTACATCGCGCACTGGTCGCTTGGGCTCGACTTCAAGATCCTGCTGCTGACGATGCTCGCGCTGCTTCGCAACGCCGACTGAGCGGGCCAACCCCGCCTGCGGCAGCTCGCGGCGGCGAGCGAGCTCATCTGCGCCGCTCGCCGCGATCCTCGCCATCCGACGGCGGCATGCCCGCGATGCTCCGATCAGATGCGGCTGACCGCTCCGAGCCCGCGTCCCGCCCAGTACTGGAAGACGCGCACCGTGATGCCGCTCGTGCCGAGCACGCTCGGCAGCCTGCGTGAGAACGTGTTGAAGCGCCCAAGGGTGAAGATTTCGCGGTAGCGAAGGCGACCGCCGATGAACGCTTCGAGGCCCATGTAGTCGCCGACGGGAGCCGACCCGGTCGCGACCACCTGATCGCCGCGTCGAGTCAGGCTCAGACGCACCTTCGGGATCTTGCCGAACGGGTCGCTGAGCACGGTGCGCAGCGCGTAGAAGGACGGCTTGCGCCGCCCTGCCGCGGTGAACACGCCGAACTGTTCGTCGCGGACGTACTTGAACCCGTATGTGAGAAGCGAGGCGACGTAGTGGGCCTGCGCGAGCTCGTGGAAGGAGGTGCGGATGTTCTGCGCCTGGACGCGCCGGGTGACGCAGCCCTGTTCCTGCTCGATCTGATGCTCCGGCCAGCAGCTGCTCCACCCGAACTCGTCGAGCCACAGCGGCGTGTGGTCGCCATGGGCGAGCTGGACTTCGCGGAAGCGCCGCACAGAGCCGAGCACGAGGTTGTAGAAGTGCACGGCGACGCCGTTGTAGTAGCCCTTTATGCCCTCCTTGTAGAGCGCTTCCATGAAGGCTCCGTTCGAGCCGACAAGCGAGCCTGCAAGCACCTTCACATGGGGGTCCGCATGCTTTATCGCGGGGTAGGCCGCCTTCAGCATTTCCGCATAGTGGCGCGGCTTTTCGCTGCCCGCCAGGTAGTCCTGGTTGATCTGGTCAGGCTCGTTCCAGATTTCGATCGCCGCGAGATCGTCCCCGTAGCGCCGCGCAAGCCAGCCGACGTAGGAGCCGAGCTGGGAAGGGTCGGCGGGCGGCCAGGCGCTCGCGTGCCCTTCTGCGCCGGGGCGGCAGGCCGCAAGCAGCGCCGCCGGTGCCGTCGACGCCCAGCAGGGGGTCTGGTAGACGAGCGCGATCACCTCGATGTGGGCGGCGCGCGCGTCCTTCATCAGGCGGTTAGCTGCGGCAACGGCGTGCGCATCGAGCTGGCCGGCATGGTTCGGTTCGAACTGGGACCAGGGCATCGCGACGCGGACGACCTTCGCGTGCAGGGAGCGCGCGACGGAGAGTTCTTCGTCGATCGTCGCGAGGGGGGTGGCGTCGTCGATGCCGGTGAGGTTCATGCCTGTGAGCAGAGGGGATGGCCTTCCGCGCTTCGCCTGCGCTTGCGGCGCCAACCACAGCGCCATCGCCACGCACGCCAACGCAAGCAGAAACGGGGCGGCGCGCCGTGCCGCCGCCCCCCAAAACCCTCCCCTCGGCGTCATCGCCTGCATCTGGAGGACTGTAGCGGCAGCCTGGGTCGGTATCGTTGCCCTGTGTCGCCGACCTGGATATGGATACAGATCGCGATCGTCGTCTTCGTGCTCGCGGGGATCGTGATCGCGATCACGAAGCTCGCCTAGGTGCGGGCGCCGCCCCCGGGTGCACCGCTGCTGCGCGTCGAGCAGCTCTGAGCGGCGGCTCTCGCGGCTGTGGAGAGCGCGCCTCCATCGTTGGGCCTGTCGCGTCCGCGCTCCGACCCCAGCGGCAGCGCCCTTCGAGCTGCGCACAGTCCGCCTCGATCGTAGAGCCTCACCTGCGAAGCAGGCGCGCGAGGACGCCCTTCGTGCCGCCAGCCGGCCTGCCGGCCGGTCGCGGAGGGATCGGATCGTCGGCGAGGATTGCCGCTGGCACGAGCTCCGTCAACCACAGCGCCAAGCTCTCATCGACCCCGGCGCTCGAGAGCTCGCCTGCGATCCTCGGCGGGCGCGCGAGATCGTCGTGGGCGTCGGAGGCGACGTTGTGCGCAAGCCCCTCCTCGAGCAGGCGGAGCGCGAGCCTTCTCGCCGGTGCACCGAAGCCTGAGGTCAGCGAGCGCGCTGTGAGCGATGTGAGCGCCCCCGCGTCGACGAGCTGCCGGAGCATGCCGATGTCGCGATGGAAAGCGGGGCATCGCTCTGGGTGTGCGATCACGATCCGTTGCCCTCTGGCGATCAGCAGCTCCGCGAGCTGCTGAAACCCCGTGATGACGGGGCTGAATGGCGGCTCGAGCAGCAGTGAGCGGCTGCCGCCGAGGGTGAGCGCCTCGAGCTGGTCTGGATCGGCGTCCGCCGCCCAGGTTGCGGCCACCTCCGCGCCTGGCAGCACGCGCACAGGGATCGACTGCTCCGCGAGTCGGTCGTTCAGCTCAGCTGTGAGCCTCCTGATCGTCTCCTGATCGTTGCGGAACTCGAAGCTCACATGGGGTGTGGCGAGAATCGTCTCGATCCCGGCTGCAGCCGCCGCTTCTGCGAGTGAGAGCGCATCCTCGATTCTCGCCGGGCCGTCGTCTATCCCTGGCAGAGCGTGGCAGTGGAGGTCGATCAAAGCTTGCTCGCGGATAGGTTCCGGCGGTCACGATGTCGAGGATCGGTGGTGACGGCCGCGTCAGTCGCCACGGTATATCCTGTCTTCCTCCTGATGTGGAGGTTCCCACAGCGATGAATGCGGAGCTCGCGGGAGGGGCCCCTTGAACGCAGAGGCAGCGGCTGGCGATCTGTGTGCGCCGAGAGCGGCGCCAGCGGCGTGGCGGGGAGCCTGAGCGCGCGGCGCGGGCCGCTGCTGCTCGCGGTGCTCGCGATCTGCTGCCTCGCGCTTGCCGCCGTCGAGCTCGCCAGAACCACGCGTGCGGGCAAACCGGCGCGAGCATCGACGACGCGCGCCGTGGCGGCGCCCATGGCGACGGGCGACGGCGCTTCGCATTTCGTTCTGATCATGCTGGAGAACCGTGAGCTGCACGAAGTGATCGGCAGCGGGAGCGCGCCCTACATCGAAGAGCTCGCCCGAGGACAGGCGCTTGCCGAGAGCTATCACGCGATCACGCACCCGTCGCTGCCGAACTACATCGCGCTGCTTGCGGGCAGCACGCTTGGCATCTCATCGGACTGCACCTCATGCGAAGCGCATGGCACGAACCTGGTCGACCAGCTCGAAGCTGCGCACATAGGCTGGCGAGCGTACATGCAGGGCATGCCGAGCCCCTGCTATCGGGGAGCAGAAACGAGCCGCTACGCGAAGAGGCACGACCCGTTCATGTACTTCCGTCAGATCAGCGCCGATCCTGGGCGCTGCGATCGGATCGTGCCGCTGAGCAGGCTTGCCGGAGAACTGCGAAACGGAACGCTGCCGCCGTTCGTCTGGATCACCCCCGACCTGTGCGCCGACGGTCACAACTGCGGCAACTCTGCGCCAAACCACTTCCTCGCGGGGCTCGTTCCAACTCTGCTGGCGCATCTCGGGCGCAACGGTGTTCTCGCGATCGTCTGGGACGAGGGGAGCACGAACGACGGATGCTGCTCGCACGCAGCGGGCGGCACGGTTCCACTCATACTCGCGGGCCGCCCAGTCCGCCACCACTACGTCCTGCGCACGCCCGCCGACCACTACTCGCTGCTTGCGACGATCGAGCAGTCGTTTGGCCTGAGCAGGCTGCGGGGTGCGGCGTGCCCGTGCACACCGTCGCTCAGTCCGATGTTCAGGGCGGGTCATCCGCCGCATCTGTAGCCTCGTCGGGCAGTGGGTTCCGTATCTCGCGCTCGTCGCTGCAGCTCGTCCATCGACGGGCGCAGACCGGGCGGCAGCAGGCGGCGCACGAGCCGCGCCCGCGTGCCAAACGCGACGACCGCACGGATCGTGCGGATCTGCATCTCGACCTCGAGTGCGCGAGCAGTCCGCAGGGGCGAGAGGCTCGTGATCGCTCGATGGCGGAGATCGCCCACTGCGGGCGGCTCGTCGCTGATCAGCACGACGTCCATGCCCTGCTCGGCGAGAGATTGCAGCCAGTCTCGCGCCGCCTGCGCGGAGCGACCCCGTGGCGCGAGCGCGACCACCTTGGGCGAACCGTCCGCTCGACGACCGAAATGCCCCGACCTCCCGGCCTGTTCGGTTGCGCTCCGACGGCGAGCGTCCCGGCGCGCCACGTCGGCCAACAGGAGCATCCACACGATCGCGTCCGAACCGGCATCCAGCGCGATCTTCGCCAGGCCCTGCCAGCCATCGCGCCATCCCGACTCGATGATCGCCCGATAGAGGAACTTCGCGGTCGGCCGGACGAGTATGCCAGTCGGATACGCAAGCGGATTGGCAGGGGGCGGGAGGTGCCGTCTCTCGAGCTTCGCGTAGCGCCAAGCGTCACGCACCGCCTCACCCGGGGTCGAGGCGAGCTCGTGCTCGAGGTCCCCGCTCAGCACTGCAGGCATCTCTCGCGGCTCGATACCCTCGTGGACCAGCCGCGATTCGTCGTGCCTGTAGGCGCTGCGTCTGAACAGTCGCGAGCGGTATGCAGGGTACTTCGCTGACGGGCCAAGCAGCCGACCGAGAAAGCGGTTTCGGAGCGGACAGACAGCGATGTCCGCGGTGCCCGGCTGCGCCAGGAAGTCTTCGATGCTCTCCCGCAGCGCAGGTGACACCCGCTCGTCGGCATCGAGCTCGAAGACCCACTCGGTGCGAGCAGCGTCGATCGCGATGTTGCGCTGGGCAGCGAATCCTGGCCACGGATTCTCGATCACCCGAGCCCCCGCGGCGAGCGCGATGTCTTGGGTGCCGTCGGTGGAGCCGCCGTCGACCACGATGATCTCGTCGCAGAAGCGAACGCTCTCGAGCGCGTCTGACAGCCTCTTGCGCTCGTTCTGGACGATCAGGCATGCGCTCAAGCGCTCGCGGGGCACCGGGGGATACTAGGGTCTTTCCCTTTGCGTCAGCGGTGCACGAATAGACTGTGCTGGGTGAGCGCGAGATCGCCGCGACCTGCGAGCGCCTACCGGCCTCCGGGACGCTACCGACTCACCGGGGCGTTGAACGTCCTCGTCTGGCGGCTCCCGCTGCCGCGCCGCGTGCGTGCGCGATTGAGCGCGACCATCTACCGCAATCCTCCGCTGCCGCCTTCGATGGTCATCGCGGTCCTGGACGCTCTGCGCGTGGCCGGAGTGGACTGCTGGGTCGGCGGAGGCTGGGGCGTCGACGCGCTCGCGGGACGCGCAACACGGCGGCACAGTGACCTCGACCTCCTAGTGGATGAGCACGCGATGCAGAATGCAGTGGCGGCTCTGCGCCCGCTCGGCTTCTGGGAGTGGTATGAGCATCGGTCCGATCGACCCCTGTTCTCACGTCTCGTGCTCCACGACCACCAGACTGCGGGCCACGCGATCGACCTGCATCCAATCGATGTCGAGTCCGATCACGGCATCCAGTTCAGCTCGGGCTCGATCGATGGCCGGGCCGTGCCCTGCCTCTCTGCGCAGTCTCAGCTGCTGGCTCACCGCGACTACCGCAAGCGGTGGCGCGACAGAGTGGATCTCGCGACTCTGCGCAGGGTTCGCGACGGCTCGGTGACGGCACTGATCGTACCGGTGAGCGCGGCCGACCCGCTCTTGGATGACTCGGCGCGTGAGGCTGGCATGCCGCCCCATATCACGGTGCTGTTCCCCTTTCTGCGCTCGCGTGCGATCGGTCACGAGGCGGAGACGGCTCTCGAGAGCGTGCTGGAGGCCAGGGCTCCGTTTGACTTCGCGTTCACGGCGATCGGTCGGTTCCCGAACGTCGTCTACCTCGCGCCTGAGCCTGCGCAACCCTTCATCGAGCTCGTCGAGGCCGTCGTCGGGCTGTGGCCCGACCACCAACCCTATGGCGGCGTCTTCGCTGAGGTTGTGCCGCACCTCACGGTCGCCTATGGCGACAGTGTGCCCTCGGGGGTTCGTGAGCTTCTGCCGCTCTCAGCGCGTGCCGAGGAGGTCTGGCTGATGAGCAGGGTCGGCGGGGCCTGGGGCTGCCGTCGGCGATTTCAGCTGGGGGGCCGGGTTGGGCGGCCCGCCGCGGGCGCGCACGCCGGGACCGGCCCCGTGCCGAGTGAGGGCACGTCGTCTGCGCCCCACGCAGGCGGAGGCTCCTGATATGCGCCGCTCGATCCGAGGTCCCGCGTGCCGCGAAGCTGGACCACCAGTCGCGTCGACGTGGCGGGGGCGTGGGTCCGGACGCATAGTCTCTATTCTGACCACAGGCGAGCGGGGCGGTGCAGAGTACGCGTCTGTCGATCTGCTCGAGGCACTTGTGCGCAGGGGACACGATGTGGTCGTGCTGACCAATCTCGTTGATCTGGCGCATGGCACTATGCTCCCGGTGAAGAGCATCGATCTGGGGCCGAAGCTCTCGCGCGAGAGCGTCGCGCGGGTCACGCTCGCTGCGCCACGGACTCTGTGGAAGCTCGCGTGCGCGCTTCGCGCGGAGCGTCCGGTTGACGTCGTCTTCGTTCATTTCAAGAAGGAGCAGCTGCTCTGCTCGTTGTTGCCCAGGCGCTTGACCGGGCGCATCGTCTGGGCGGAGTGGGGGCCGGTGCCGAAGCCGATGCGGCGGGGTCTGGGACGGGTGTGCTATATGCTCGCCGCCCGTCGCGCGGCGCGGGTCCTCGCGATCTCCGAGGGGACCCGACGCACGGTGATCGCCGCCGGGGTCGACGCCGGCAAGGTGGAGGTCGTGCCCAATCTGATCGACATGGACGCGGTGGCGTTCGATCCAGCGAGTCGCCACCGTCTCCGACGGGAGTGGGGCGTGAGCGATGAGACATTCGTGGTCGGCTGCATCTCCCGCTTTCAAGCACGTAAGCGCAACGACGTCGTCATCGATGCGATGGGGCACCTCGACGGCGATGTGATTCTCGTCCTCGCCGGCGAAGGCGAGCAGGAGCAGGCGCTGCGTGAACGTGCGTGCCCGCACGGCGAGCGCGTCAGGTTCGTGCCGAACGTTCGCGGCCACGTCGAGGAGTTCCTCTCAGCCTGCGATGTGCTCGCGTTTGCGCCAAGTCCGACTGAGGGCGAGCCGCGCGTCATCGTCATGTCCCAGCTGGTCGGCGTGCCCGTGGTCGCCACCGATGGGGAGGGGGCGGAGGGGCTGATTCCGGCTGGAGGAGGCATGATCGTCTCACCGTCTCACGACCCTGTCGCGCTCGCACGGGCGCTCGCCGGCTACCGCGACGAACGCGAGCGGTGCCGCCGCGAGGGGGAGCTGGCCCGCCGGGCTGCGAGGGCGAGTCACGATCCAGACCGTCTCCTCGCCGCCGTCGAGTGTGCGCTCGGCTCAGATCTCGGCTCTCGATGAAGGAGCGCCTTCGTCGGCACCTGGGCCCTCGTGCTCGCGAGCTGCTGCGGAGATCTGCGCGCCTGCGCTGGCGCGCCAAGTACCGCGCAGCGCGACGCTATGGCGCGAGCATGCGATCGGATCCGTGGCAGATGCTGAGGTTCGTGGTCGCAGGCGCGGAGTTCGACAACTTCAGCTTCGAGCTCGCCAACGAAGCTGAGCTCGCGGCGTTCCTCGCGCGCATCTTGTCTTGCGAGGAGGCAGAGATCTGGTCGTACATGCGCGAGGCGAAAGCCGACCCGGGCCTGACTACCGACCTCTGGAGGCGACTTCGATGGCGTTTGGACTACACGCGCCGCCCCCCACTTGGTAGGCGGCTCACCTGGTATGTGCTTGCACGTGCGCTCACTCCGAAGCTTGTCGTGGAGACCGGTGTGCAGGACGGCCTCGGTTCGCTCGCTCTGCTTCGCGCTCTCGACCACAATGCTCGCGAGGGCTTTCCCGGCCGGCTGATCTCATTCGACACGCTGCCCACCGCGGGGTGGCTCGTCGCCCCGAGCGAGCGCGCGTCGTGGAGGCTCGTGACCGGCTCATCCGTCGAGCGAATGCCGGATGTGCTGGCGGGTGAGGCGTCGGTGGAGCTCTTCTTCCAGGACAGCGGCGGCGACTTCGAGCTCGCCTCAGGCGAGCTGCGACTTGTGCTTGCCCATGCCTCCGCTTCTGCGGTCTACGTGAGCCAGGCCCAACGGCCGGCGTTGGCCGCCTTCGCCGATCAGCAGGGTCTGCGATACCACGCGTTCTACCACCGGTCCTTCAAACATGTGATACCCGGGTCTGAGATGGGATTCGCGTTCGATGCTGGTGCAGTCACGGCGCAGGGCAGACGCTCGTCACGGTCGCGCAGCGACCCTCGGGACTGATCGGCCTGCGCGTGGCTTGGTCGCGCGTGGCGTGTGCGCGCTGCGGTCCGAGGTCCGACTCGCGCCTGCCTGTATGGTCATCCCATGAAGGGAAACCGCAGCTGGCGCGCCGTGCGCCGAGCGCCTCTGCAGAGTGGGCACTACCGCGCGCTCGCAGGCATGGTGCTCTCCTATCCGCACTTCTGGCAGTGCCTCTATCGCTTCCTGACCGGTGGGGGGCGCTATCCGTATCGTTGCCGCATCCGCACGCCGCTCGGCGAGGTCGCTCCGCTGTTGCGAACGAGCCACGATCTCTCGACCGTCAACGAGATCTTCTGCCGACGTGACTACGAGGCCTCCTCGACGCTGCGCGTCGCGGTTGACGTCGGGGCGAACATCGGCATCGCGAGCCTCTACTTCCTCACGCGCAACGACAGTGCACGTGTATATGCCTTCGAGCCGAACCCCGCGAACATACCCCAGCTGCGCGAAAACCTCAGGGGCTACGAGGACAGGCTGTCTCTGGAGCAGGTCGCGCTGCATGTCCGCGATGGCGCTGCGGCGTTCAGCGTCGAGCCGACAGGGCGCTACGGGCGCATAGCCGACTCGGCTGGCAGCAGCACCATCGCCGTCACGTGCAGGGAGATAAACGACGCGCTGCGAGAGGTCATCGCGCGCGAGGGCGAGATCGACATGCTGAAGATAGACACGGAGGGCACCGAGCTGGAGCTGGTCGAGACACTCGCGGGCGACGTTCTCGACGCCACCGCGACGATCTGCTACGAGACAACCAGCCCGCAACCGTGCCACCTCGACCGCTACCGCCACACCTACTCAACCCAGACGAACCGGCTGCAGCGCCTGCGCTCATGACGCGCGCAGCTGACTCCTGCGAGGACCGCTCAATCGCACGCGGCGATCGCTCGAGTCTCGATCCAGAAGGTGCCCCCATGCTGTTCGATGCGGGCAAAGCGCTCATCTGTGCTCCATAGGCTCCGGAGCTCGGCGCGCATCGTCTGTGAGGCCCAGTGTGCGGGGAGCACGATCTCAACCCCCGCTCCGCCGAGCAGCCAAGCTGCGAGCAGGTACTGCTCGCTGTAGTGCTGGTCGGCGATGCTCGCGGGGTAGTCGAACGGCAGATACACGTCGTGTATTCCGACGAGCACGCCAGGTGCCAGGTAGGGCAGCCCGTCCATGAAGAATGCGACGACATCGCTGTTCGGAAACGCCCGATGTGAGCCGTCGAAGAACACGATGTCGCCGGCCCCCAGGGTCCGCCACAACCCGGCGTCGAGCGTCTCGAGCGGCGCGCGCAGCAGCTCGTCGCAGATCCCGTCGATCTCCGCTCGCGGCGCAGGATCTATCGACGTGATTCGCACCTCGAGGCCGCCGTCCCTCTTCGCGCGCGCGGCGAACTTGGTCGAGTTTCCGGATCCAACCTCGACGTAGCGCCGCGGGGATCTCGCTCTGATCATGCTGTAGATGGCGGCGGCGTCGAGGCCCGGCAGGTATCCGTTGATCCACGCCGGCTCGATGCCGCCGACATCGTCAACGGCGATCCCGGCCATCTCGCGCAGGTGGTGCGCGATCGTGGCGATAGTCTCCTCGCAGCGCGGACGGCTGGCCGCGACCATCTGCGCGAGCAGGGGATGTGGCCGACTGGGCGGCTGGCCTGAGAGTGAGCTCGGCGGATAGTCGAGCGCTATCACCGTCCGGTGCAGCAGCCGCTCCGCCGCCTGCAGCATCAGCCTGCCGCCTCTCGCGCGGAGCGCTCCAACCGTCTGGCGAATCATCGAAGCCATCGGCAGCAGCAGCCTACCGGGTGAAGCCGACCACGCCAGGCCGGAAGCGCCGATGCTCGAGCTCGCGCAGGTCGGCGTACGAGCCTGTCCGGCGGTCCTCGAGCGCCCGCGCCCACTGCTCAGACATGAGCAGGCGCCAGGTGTGCTCACGGTCGGGGTGGGCCATCAGCTCGACCGTGTGCCCCGCGGCGAGGTCGACCAGTCGCCTGATGGTCTCTGGGTCAGATGACCGCGCGAGGGCGTCAACCGAGGCGAAGCGCTCGCAGCAGGGGTGCCGTCGCCCGATCAGCGTGCGTCTGACCGCCCTCAGAGCGTCTCCCGCGAGAGTGTGGCGGCCTCTCGGGTGCGCGGCCGTCCTGACCGGCAGTCCGGGCGGCAGGGCCATGAGCACGGTTGGGCCGAGATGCACGTGGTTGTGGCCGTCGAGATGGGTCGGCTCTCTCCCGTACAGATCCCTGAAGCACTGCAGCTGGTCGGCTATGCAGCGGCGGACGAGTCCTGCCGCTCGCACGTCGAAGGTCATGCGCGCCCTGCGTCCGCGCGCAAGCCTGCTCACCACTTCAGTGTGACGCTCGCGAACGCCGATGGGCACCGCTGGCGCGTCGAGCTCTTGAGTGAGATTGAGGTGCAGTCCGACGGGGATGCCCAGCGCGGCGGCGATCGCCGCCGCGCGCCTGCTGCCGCGCATCCACACCATCGCGGTCGTGCTCGTTATGCGGCTGCTGGCGAAGCACTCGGCGATACGTGCGGTGGCGAGATCGCTGCCGCCGAAGTCGTCGGCGTTCACGATGATCAGGTCCCTCATCTGCGCTTGCGTGCTCGCCTCTCGCCGCCGCGTCGGCTGTCGGCGATGCTCGGCCGTCGATGTGCGCTCACGAGCTCGTCGGCGAGCTCGCGCCACTCATTCGCCCACTGCCGGAAGTCGTTGTGCGCGGAGACGAACGCGCGCGCTTCCTCGGTCAGGCGGGCGGTGTCGATGCCGCGAAGCGCCTCGAGCACCGCTTGGACCTGCTCTCGCTGCGGCGCGGCGCACAGCTGCGCGTAGCCCGGCACGTGCTCGAGCAGCGTCTTCATCCAGCCGACTGCCGTCGTGATGATCGGCCGTCCGCAGGCCATCGACTCGAGGACCGTGAAGCTGCATCCCTCATACCGGCTGGGCAGCAGCACACAGTCGCATGCTCGATACGCTTCGACCAGCTGCTCCGGTGCGAGCACGCCGAGGTGCCTGGCGCCGGGTGGTGCGCCGTTGCCAGCCACGATCAGCTGATATCCGGCGCGAACCGCGGCCTCGAGCGCGATGTGCGTGCCCTTTCCCGGGTCGAAGCGCCCGACGAACAGTGCGCAGCGGCCCGCTGCCGGCAGTCCAAGGCTCGCGCGTGCAGCAGCTCGACCGCCGGGGCTGAAGGTCTCCGTGTCCACGCAGTTCGGTATGACGGTCGTGCCTGCGAGTCGGTAGAGCCGCCTCACCTCGGTCGCGGTCTGATCCGAGACGCACACGACCCTCGACGCGGTGCGGCCGGCGAGCAGCTCCGCTGTGCCTGCTGCGGCGGAGCGTCGCAGGACTTCCCGCCGTGGGATCAGGCCCGCGAGCGCGCGCGTCCCGGCGAGAAGGGTGCCGTGGTAGACGTGAATCCGCGGTGCCTGTGTGTGGCCGCCACCGAGGTAGCCGTTGGAGATCACCAGGTCGGGAGCTGCCGCGGATGCGGCACGCATCGCCGAGCGTGCCATCGCCAGGTACCCGACTCCGGCCCTGAACTGCAGGCGGCTCTGCGGCGTCCTCGGTCCGAGGATGGCGGTCTCCCAGCCCGCCTGCTCCAGCGCGCGCGCGACCAGGACGCACATGCGCTCCACCCCACCGATGCTGCTCGTCGGATTTGGTGAGAGGACTATCGCTCGTGGCATCGGTCGATGTCACCGGCCGCATGGCCCCAGGTGCGGCTGGACCGCCGTGCGTGCGTTCGTGCGTGGCCGGACAGCCCAGTGCTCATAGCGCGTCGGTGAGCATAGCGTGTGGGTGAGGCAGGCCCTTGGCGTGGGGCGCGCCGGTGCTCGGGTGTCACGGTGGGCGCCCTCACGGGGCCGTTCGACGCCTGCGCGCATCCCTGTGCCCGGGTGCGTCACTGCGGGCTCGCAATACCATCGGCATGTGCGAGAGCAGCGACAGCCGCGCCAAGGACGTGCGATCGCGGCGGAGGTCGGCCCGCGCCGCGTTGCGGCCGACATCTCGGTCCAGCTTCTCGCGCGGGTGCTGAACCTCATCATCGGCATCTTCGTGACGCTGCTGATCGTACGCGGCCTGGGCACGGCGGGCTTTGGCATGTGGTCTGCCATCTTCGCAGTCGGGCAGATCGTCAACAGCCTCGGCGAACTCGGTCTGAACGAGATCGCCGTGAGCCGTGCGGCGGGCGATCCGGAGCGCGAGGCAGACTGGGTCGGCGCGCTGCTCTCGATGAGGCTGCTGATCTGCGTCCCGATGGCGATCCTCTCGGCGATTGCGATCCTGATCGTGGCCCCGACCGCTGAGGCGCGCCTTGCGGGCGTGATCATCGCGCTCTCGACGCTCCTTGGACCGGCGACTGCGCTCGCTGTGATCTTCCAGCTTCGCGTGAGGAACGACGTGCGCATGGCCATCATGACCTTCAACAGCGTGGTCTGGGGCGCCGGCGTCGTTGCCGTCACAGTCCTCTCCGGCGGCATCGTCGCGTTCGCGATGGCGTTCGTCGCGACGTATGCGATCACCGGCATGCTGACGGCTGCGCTCGCGCTGAGGATGGGGGAGGTGCACATGCGCGGAACGCGGCGACTATGGCGGTCGATGCTGCGCGTGGGCATCCCGGCGGGTATCGGCGGACTGCTCATCACACTCTATGTGAAGCTCGACCAGATCCTCGTGCTCGAGATCGCGGGCACGCGGCAGGCAGGTCTCTACGGTGCTGACTACCGCCTGCTCGAACAGATCCAGTTCATCCCGACCGCGGTGATGACAACGCTGTTTCCGATGATCGCCTACGCCTACCGGTCGCGCATGACCCAGGCCCATTCGATGCTTCAGTCGGCCGGTGAGTATCTGGCGATGGCGTCTCTTCCAGTCCTCGCGTTCACGATCGTCGCATCTCGCCCGATCGTGACAGTCCTCTTCGGCGCGAAGTTCGCGGGCGCGGCAGCAGCACTCCCAATGCTCGCGGGCGCCTTCGTGTCGATCTCGTTCGGCTATCTCGTCGGGCACATGGTGGTCGTGCTCGAACTTCAGCGCCGGTTCGTGCTGTTCGCGGCGATCGCCCTTGTGCTCAATGCGTCGCTGAACCTTGCGTTCATCCCGGAGTTCGGCTTCGTCGCCGCCGCGTGGATCACTGTGGTGACCGAGCTCACCGTGATGCTGCTGTCGATGCGAATGGTCCTGCGGAAGATGAGGATGAGGCCGCGCCTGGGCCGGCTCTGGAGAGTCTCGCTGGCCGCGTGCGCGATGGGGCTCGTGACGTGGCTTGCACACGGGGAGGGTGTGCCCTTCGCCGCGCTCCTTGCGGTTGCGCCCCTCGTGTACCTGCCGTGCCTGTCCGTGCTCGGTGTGCTGAGGGTGGATGAGCTGAAGAGGCTGCTCGCGCGCGAGCGTGCGACGCCTGCCGCCTGACTCTCCGCGAGGCGAGGCGGAAGTGCCACGGCAGCGGGCGTGCCGGTCAGTCCCGCGATTCAACTGGGTGCGGTTGCCCGAGACCGCACATGTGTCCAGCGGCGCGGCAGGCCACTCAGCGGGTGCCCGTCTGATACCGAGTAGGGGCTGGTAACAGACAAAGCGGACACGCAGGTGGCTCTGGCTGGGCAACGGTCTCGCCAGACACGCGCCGGCGAGCGTCCCGAAAACGGCACACCCGCCGCGAGGCGGGCTCGCAAAGCCAGGGGTCTCCCGCAGACCGCCCAGCTACCGAAGGAGGTCTCGCATGCGCCGTCCACGCGCTGGTCGAAACGTACCGCTGTCGGCTGCATCCACCGCGGCCTCAGTCCTGATCGCGTCGCTGTGCATGTGCGGCAGCGCTCTCGCCTCGAGCTCGCGCACGGGCAGGCATCCGAAAACGGCGGCGCACATGCGGCTCTCGGGCGGTTCGGCGGCCAGGATTCTCTTGCGCGACCGCACTGAGAACAGGCGCGAATGGCGGCTCTACGACCAATGCGAGCGCACTGCATCCCATCGCAGTCCAGGCCGCTGCTCGGGGCGGCGTCGCCATGCCCTGCTTGCTCTGCGTCGTCTCAGCGAGGCCAAGCGCCGGTTCCACATGCTCGAGCGGGCCCCACGCCTCACCGTGGTCGGGCGCATGCTGCGCTGGGAACACGTCGTGTCGATGGATCGCTACATCCTGGTGCGAAGGGGGGTTGGTCGCTCCTCGAAGTATCGGGTCGTCGACGGCACGTCTTTGACGCCGGCCGCTGATCCTGGGCACACCGTCACCTACACGGTGCGCACAGCTGTGGTTGGCAGCAGGTGGGCGCGCCCGGTGAAGATCACCTACGCGAGCGCGGGGGGGCGTGCACTCGCGCGCATCTCGAGCGACTCCGTCCATGGCAAAGGGCACGGCCGGGACCACGAATCGCCGTCCAGCGGCTCGACTACGGGCGGCGGTGGCGCCACCACCAAGGAACAAAGCTACTCTGGCGAAAAAGCAGAAAGCCCGACTTCCACGACTACGAGCACGACGTCCACGACGTCTGGTGAATCGTCCACCACGAGCGCGCCAACGACAGTGACGAGCGAATTCGGCCCCTTCACAGTGGGCGTGAACACGAACATGGAGGGCTGGGGAGCCGAAGCTGTGCCTGCGATCGCCGAAGAGATGAGGAGCCTAGGCGTCAAATGGGCCCGAGAGGAAATCGACTGGGCCGAAGTCGAGGCGAAAAAGGGCGTATACGACTGGTCACGTTTCGAAACGATGCTGCTCGCGGCCGAGCGCGACGGCATCACGATCCTCCCGGTGATCGGGTACGCACCCTCCTGGACCAGCCCGGAAGACGCCGAAGAATACGCTGCCTTCGTAAAGCTCGCGGTGCAGCGCTACGGCCCTGGAACCTCAGCGAACCTGCAGTGGTGGGAGCTCTGGAACGAGCCGTATGACGCATACGCGTGGTCAGGCCAGACGCCCGACGCGGAGGCCTACGGACGCGATGCGCTCGCCGCCGCGCGGGCGGCGAAGAGCGTGAGCCCGAGCGTCGACATGCTCGTCGCCGCCGAGTACACCGATGCGCCGCAGACGGGCGGCACCTCCCCCTGGGAGACGACCTGGGTGAACGACATGTTTCTCGCCGCGCCTGAACTGGGCAAGTACATCGCCGGAGTTGCGGTCCACCCATATGGGGGCGATCCCGCGCTGCCGCTGCTGGAACCTGGCAGCTGGAAGAACATCGACGGTGAATGGGCCTTCCAGCGCGTGGACACGATTCGTGCGCAGTTCCTGGAACATGGCGTGAACGTTCCGTTCTGGGTGACGGAGGTCGGCTGGTCGACTGCGAAGGTGAGTGAAGCAGAACAGGCAGCTGACTACGCTGCGCTGTTCGAAGCGATCAGAGAACGCCCCTGGATCAGGGCGCTGTTTCCCTATTGCCTGCGCGAATTCTCCCCTGAAGCCGGCAACGAAGAATCGGCGTTCGGACTGCTGAAGTTCGGAAGCTGGGAACCGAAGGCGGCGTTCAGCGTCGTTCAGAAGGGTTTCGCGAATCTGACGAGTTAGGAGGCTTCAGGCTGGATCGAGGTGCCTGCGGAGGCAGCGGCCGCTGTGTTACCGCGCGCAGCGCCCCCCGCCTAGCCAGCGCCGACGCTCTCTGTCAGCCGGCTGCGCCGCTCGCCAAGCCTGACGCGGTGATGGTTGGGGCCGGCGCGGTCGTCGTCGCCTGGCTCGGCGCTGTGCGTCGGCTCTCGCGCAGAGCCTGCGCCGTGCCCCACACGAGAGCCGCGTAGAAGACGACGAACGCGAGTTCGAAGAACAGATAGTCGAACATCCCCTGCGCCATGAATCCGCAGAGCGCTGCGGCAAAGCCCGATGCACGTATCGTGGCTGGGTCACGCTCTCGACGCATCAGCGTGAGGCCGACGGGCATCAGGAACAGCAGCATGAAGCCGGCGAGCCCGATCCAGCCGGCGTCGAGCCCGATCTGGATGGGGGTGTTCTGCGCGTGCTGGAAGTTTTCATGCACAGACGAGCGCTTGTGGGCGAGGGCGTAGTAGGAGAAATTCGCATACCCGATGCCGAACGGGTGATCGGCGAGCGCGTGCTCCCCGAGTTCCTGGATCGCGAACCGTTCACGGTCCTCCGCGAGCGTGCCCAGCGGCGCTGAGAACCGCTGTTCGATGCGCCTCACCGTCGATTCAGGTGTCGCCAGGAAGCCGGCGGCTGCGAACACCGCGAGCACTGCGATCGCTTGGAAGACGAGGCGCCCGCGCCTGAGGTTGAGGATGATCATGACTATCCAGCCCGCGCCAAGGGAGAGCAGCGCGCCCCGCGAGAGCGATATCGCGAGACCGGCGATGATCAGCACGAGCGCCGCTCCGTAGAGCACGGTGCGTCGACGCTCACGTGCGCTCACAGCCGCGAGCAGGCCACCGCTGGCGACGATCGCTGCCATCGCGGCGTAGCCTCCGTAGTTCGTGTAATAGGCGAAGAAGGAGTTCGGCAGCCCCGCTGCGAAGGGCGCGCTCACGATGACGTCGATGCCCGCCTTCTGCGCGAATGCGAACAGGACGACGACGACCGCCGAGCCCGTGAAGATGTCGGCCATCCGGCGGCTCGCCTCCGAGCGCCTGCGAAAGAGCCCGAACGCGACGAACATCAGGATCATCGCGGCGAGCCAGCGCACTCCGCCCCACAGTGCGACCAGCTGGTTGTGCGCGTCGATGGCGGCGATGAAGCTCCCAAGCACGAGGGCGATGCCTCCTGCTGCCGCCCACCTCGGCACCGCTGCCCACCGAATGCGCCAGGCGAGCAGCAGCGCCATCGTCACGAGCAGCACCTCGTCTGTCCCGGTCCCAGAGAAGTGGTAGTCGAACGGGATCAGCGCAAGCATCATCGCGAGCCCGATGCGGGGGCGCAGCGCACCGATCAGCAGCGCTGCGACGGCGATGAGGATCAGCACGGCCTTGAGGTCCCGCTGGGTCGTTTCGAGCCTCACCATCTCGAGCCCGACGGCAAGCGAGAGCAGAGCGCCGGCGAGGATGGCGAGCAGCGCCGGCTGGCGGGCGCGCGCTCTGAGCCCGCTGACCGCGGTGCTCGCCGGCTCCCGGATCCGCTGTCGCAGTGCGCTCGCAGCGACGCTTCTCGAGGGCATCGCGGTGAGGATAGCGGCGACCGCGGCGAGCGCCCAGAGAAGCAGCGACATCTGCGACTGGCGGGCGGGCGCGGAGGCAGCGCCCATCGTCGAGTCGTGCCGCGGGTGCTCGCCTGCGGGAAAACCTGTCGCCTGCGCGAAGCCAGCAGCTACCATCAACGCTGTGCGGGACTGCGCGTCGCTTCAGATCGGCGGCGGTTCAGCCGATGCTCAACACGATGATCTCCGATCTCGACAGACCACCCGCCGAGGAAGCGGGAAGCGCGGCTGGCCTCATAGAGGCGCTGCGGGTCCTCCGCGAGCGCTGGTGGGTGATCGTCCTGTGCATGGGCATCTGCGCCGTGGCGGCATTCGCGTACGTCGAGCACAAGCCGAAGCAGTACACGGCGACCGCGAAGCTCCAGTTCGCCAACAGCACGATTCCGAGCGAGGTCGCCGGCGTGCCCCAGCCGCAGACGGTCGATCCTGAAGGCGAAAAGGCGACCTACCTGCAGCTCGTGACCACCACGCCGGTTGCTGAACTCGTCGCAAAGCAGCTGCACACGAAAGAGTCCTCAGCAGAACTGCTCGAAGAAGTGAAGGCGACCAACCCGAATGACGACTACATAATCGACATCTCCTCGACGAGCACGAGTCCGACGCGTGCTGCCACGATCGCAAACGCGTTTGCGCAGCAGTACGTCGTCTACAGCCAGCGCCAGAACGAAGCGCAGCTGATCAGAGGCGAGGAACTGATCAACCGCAAACTCGAAGAACTGCCCGCCTCCGACACCGAAGACAGAGCAAACCTCAAGGCGCTCTACCAGAAGCTGCTCGTGCTCCAGGCGGTGCAGACGTCGAACGCCCACGTCGTCGACGTTGCGAGCGTTCCGAAGACCCCGAGCTCGCCGAACACCACGAGCACCGTGCTGATCGCGCTGCTCGCCGGTCTGCTGATCGGGGTCGGCGTTGCGTTCCTGGTGAACGTCCTCGATCGGCGCTTGAAGTCGCTCGATGCGCTCGAGGATCTCTACGAGATGCCCGCGCTTGCGACGGTGCCTCGCCTGCCGCGCCGGCCGCGCACCAGTCGTGAGCGCGAGCAGGCGCTCGAGCCGTTCCGGATACTTCACAACTCGCTCGCACTGCTCGCAGGCGGCGAGACGCCGAAGTCGGTGCTGGTCACGAGCGCGGTCTCGAAAGAGGGCAAGACCACGGTTGCGCTCGGGCTGGCGCGGGCGGCGAGAGACGCTGGCCAGCGGGTCGTCCTCGTGGAGGCGGACCTGCGCCATCCAAGCCTCTCCGAGCGACTGCAGGTCCCGGCATCCTCGCTTGATGGCGGGCTTGCGGCTGCGCTGCTGTATGGGCGGGACCCCGTGAAGCTGCTCACCGACGTGCCAAACGGCCTGGCCGGGCTGCGCGTCCTGACGAGCGGCTCGGTGAGGGCGAACATCGTGGACCTCCTGAAGTCGGAGTCGCTCTCCTCCGTGTTCACCGCTCTCGGGGCAACCGCCGACCTCGTCGTGATCGACTCTGCTCCTCTTCTGCCCGTCGCAGACACGAGGACGCTGCTCGATCGCGCGACGATCGACATGTGCATCGTCGTCGGCCGGGTCGCCGTGACGACGAAGGAGCAGGCTCGCCGCACCCGTGTGGTGCTGGCTCAGCGCCACCTGCAGAGAGTCGGACTGGTGGTCGACGACACGACAGGCGGCGGCGGCTACTACTACTACGGCTCCACCCCGACATCATCGCGATCGGACCCCGGGGTGACGGCGCCCTCCGCGAGAGCCTGACGGCGCCTTCGTGAGGTGTCTCAGAGAGGTGCCCCGCGCCGGTCGGCGAGGACATCTGTGCTTGCCGGCTGCGAAGGCAACTCACGCGTGCCGCCGCCTGTGGCGGGATCGAGCATCCTGCTCAGGGCCTCGACGCTGTAGCTGCGCTCGACGAGCTCGTGCCCCTGCTGGCCAAGCGCGGGTGCTCCGCCGCTGAGCACCGTCTCGATCGCGCGTGCGAACTCGGCGGCCTCCCCTGCGACCAGGCAGTGCACTCCATCTGTCACCTCGAGGCCCGCGACTGCCTTCGGGGTTGCAACGACCGCGACCCCGAACGCGAGCGCCTCCAGCAGCTTCAGCGGGCTCCCGCCTCCCTGAAGAAGCGGCACCACCGCGCAGTCCGCCGCGGCGTACAACTTCCCGAGGTCCTCGACGAAGCCAGCTGCGCAGATGCGCTCGTCGTCGTTGGGCGGCTGCGCCAGGCCGCCACCGACGAGGGTGAGCCTCGTGCTCGGCAGCGCGCTCCAGACCCGTGGCATCACCTGCTCTAGCAGGAAGCGCAGCGCGGAGCGGTTTGGCCCGTAGGCGAAGTTGGCGACGAAGACGAGGTTTGCCCCGAGTGTGCCCGTCTGCCCGGAGTCGGGCGATGACCGACTTCGCATGTGGGCACCGGCCCCGACTCGGGCTCTCGCAGCCTCGATCGCCTCCACATCGACGACGTTCGGCACATACCGGAGCCTCGCCTTTCGGCAGAGCTGCCGTGCGCCGGCGATGTCAGCGGCGCTGACCATCCAGGACTCCGAGAAGCTCGAGAGGATCCTCCGCTCGAAGCAGGAGAGCATCGACCTGCGAACGAGAGCCCGCAGACGACGGACGATGCCGGCGCGATCGTCATCGCGATCGTGAAGCTCATGCCTGAAGGCCGACTCGAGGTTGTGCGCGTTGTAGATGACCGGTCTCGCCTTCGAAAGGCGGAGGAGGGCCGCCGCCGCTGTCGGGCCGTCAGCGATGACGCGGCCACGCCCGCTCTCCGCGGCCATCGCGCTCGCTGCGGCGATGAGCTCCGGCGAGACGGCTCTCGCGTAGTCGGATGGGACGCCGCTCAGCAGTGCTCGCAGATACGCCTGCAGCCTCGCGCGGCCCCTGGAGGGCTCGACTCGGTGAAAGGAGGCGCCCTCTATGTGCAGGAAGGCCTGATCAGGCGCTGGCGCGCCAAAGGCGACGTAGAGCACGTCGAGTGGCCTGTGGCTTGCGAGTGCGCGCGTGATGCCGTAGGTGCGCAGGCCCCTGCCGCTGCCAAGCGCAGGCGTGTGCGCAGTGATCAGCAGGTCCCTGATGGGGGCGTTGCCGCTCACCGCTCCCGCCCGCCCTCGATCGCGGCGATCGCCTCTCCTATCTGCGCGAGCCTCGCATCCCAGGAGTGCTGCGCTGCGCGCTGCGAGCGCCCCCTGCGCGTCTCATCGCTGTCTGAGGCGAGCGCCCGCTCGATCGCTGCGCAGATGCACTGTGCGTCGGAGCCGAGGGCAACGTCAGGCAGGCCCTGCAGCGATGGCAGCGGCGTGGCGATCACAGGGAGCCCCGCAGCGAGCTGCTCGTAAACTTTCATCGGGAAGACGCTTGCGGTCAGTTGGTTGTTTGCGTATGGGATGATCGCGGCATCAGCGGCGCGCATCACCTGAGGCAGCATGTGATGCGGGCGGTGTCCAAGCAGGTGGATGTTCGGGGCGGCGGCGAGCTCTGAGACGTCGGTCGAAGGGTCCCCAGGGCCAACTGGGCCGACGAGCGCGAACGACCACTCCCTGCGCAGTGCCGCGAGCGAGAGGATGAGCTCGAAGTCGAGCTTGCTCTGCACGATCGCTCCAACGAACAGGATCCTTGGACGGGGCAGCGAGAGCATCGCGGGGTCGGCGTCTCCCTGTTGCAGCGCGGTTGCGAACAGCTGCACGTCGGCGACGTTCGGGGCGTAGAGGACGTTCTCAGCGATGCTCTCCAGGCGGTCGACAAGCGGCCTTGCGCTTGCGAGCACGAGGTCCGCCCTGCGCGCGAAGCGCTCCTCCGCCGCCCTGAAGCTCGCAGTGTCGATCCGCTCCTGAGCCGCGATGTCATCGACGCAGTGGTAGACGACGAGCGAGGGCTTGAGGGCCTGCAGCAGCACCTCCGCCTGCGGAACGTAAGCCCAGAGGATCGGACGCTCGAAGCGCAGCCTCGTGCACGCTCTCTCGACCAGCGCCCTGAGCAGCAGCGTGTTCGCCGATCTGACGAGCGTGCTCGAGTGCATCGGGATGAGAAGAGGCGAGAGCACATGGACGCCGTCGAGCGTGCGCGGTGGGCGAAGGCCGGTGTGAAGCCTGCGCAGAAGGCGGGAGAGATCTCTGGCGGCGAGCGTCGGCCGCCGGAGGCCAAGCGACTCGACGAACAGAACCTCGTTGTCCGCGGCGAGGCGGTGCATGAGGTGGTGCTGGTTGGTCCAGAGCTCCGTCTCCCAGTCGGCGAAGCCGACGCAGACGATCTGTCTGCCGGCGATTCGCTGAGCGCTCACGACCCCGATTATGACGAGTGGCCTGAGCGCCGCCCACGCTGGTCCAGAGCCGTCGCTACGCTGCGTTGACCTTGGGTGAACCGGCACATGCGGAGGCGATGCGATCCGGCGAGGCTGAGTGGACCGCGCGGACCGCGGCTCTGCTCTTCGATGCCGAGCTCCGGTCGAGCGACCTCTCATTGACGAGCCTGCTTGCGCATGAGGAGGTGAGCAGGGCAGTTCGCCCGCGGCGGGTGCGAGGCCGCTCGATGCGGCAGCTGCAGCGCCTGATGTCGAAGGCGGGTCTGCTGAGCTGGCAGGCGGACGTCGAGGCGCGTCTCCTGGCCGCAAGACGAGCCGCCCTGCGCGGCGGCGCCCCCGCGCCGCCGCGCTTCCTCATAAGGGTCGACGAGTTCCCAAACTTCCGGGCTTGGGATCCAGACGGCGAGCTCGGTGTGGGAGC
>JAJYUP010000170.1 GCA_021792455.1 Actinomycetes bacterium
CCCTGTGCGGAGTCCCCCAGCTCGTGTCCACGTGGCCGTTCGGAAAGACGACCTTCGTGATCGCGATCGGCTTGTTCCGCCAACCTCCGTCGGCGAGCGTGGCGTACACATCGGCCATTTCGAGAGGACTGACGCCGATCGTCAGTCCCCCGAGCGCTTCGGCCGGGTAGCTCTGCATCTTCACCTGCACGCCCATCGCGTGCGCCATTTCGGTGATGCTGCTCTCACCGAGGTCGGCGGCGAGCTGGGCGTAGACGGTGTTGTCCGAGGCGAGGGTTGCCTGCACGAGGTTGATAGGCGCGTTGAGAGAGGTGTTCTCATACGTTTTCACTTCGTATGTGGGGTAGCCGGGCAGCCAACCTGGGGCAAGCGTGTGAGAGATGTAGTAGGTCGTGTTCGGGTCGATGCCCCGCGTCAAGGCCTCAGCGAGGTCGATGGCCTTGAACGTCGAGCCCGCCTGCCTGTGGCCTTCGACCGCGAGGTTGTACTGGGATTCGCTGTAGCTGTCCGATTGGGCCATCGCCTCGATGTAGCCGTTGCTCGGGTTCATCGTGACTATCGCCGACGCAGGGTCGCCTGGTTCGTTGAGGACTTCCTTCATCGCCGCGTGGGCAAGGCGCTGCATGTGCAGATCGAGCGTGGTGTAGACCTTCAGTCCACCCCTGTCGACCGTCTGCTTGCCATACCGTTCGATGAGGAGCTGGCGAACGTATTCGAAGAAGAAGCTTTCCCGTCGGCGCTGGTAGTAGTACCCCTGCTTCAGCTGCAGACCCATCGCCTCGGTGCGCTTTGCTTCTGCTGCGCTGATGTAATGGAGTTCAGCCATCTTGTGCAGAACCTCGTTGCGACGTTCTGTTGCCGCTTTCGGGAAGAAGAGCGGGTTGTACTGCGATGGCGCCTGGGGAAGGCCCGCAAGCAGCGCGCACTGCTCGAGGTCGAGCTGCCAGACCGGCTTGTCGAAGAAGATCTCCGATGCCGCCTGCACGCCGAGGGCCGTCTGGCCTCCGACCGTGCCGTAGGGCACGGTGTTGAGGTACTGGGTGAGGATTTCGCTCTTGCTGTGCGCTTTGTTGTATTCGATCGCGAGCTTCGCCTCAGCGATCTTCTGCTTGATCGTCTTCGTGTCGTTGCCGAGATAGAGGTTGCGCACCAGCTGCATCGTGATGGTCGAAGCTCCCTGGATCGGCTGTCCAGAGAACACGTCTCGGACGGCCGACCGGAAGATCCCCGTTATGTCGATGCCGTCGTTGTGGTAGAAGCGCTGGTCCTCGATCGCAACCGTCGCCTCTCTGAGGTGGGTCGGTGTCTGGTCGGTGCGCACCGGGGTCCTGAGGACGTCGGACTGGATGAAGCCGAGGCTCTGGCCGCCGGCGGCGAATATCTGAGATGAGGCGCCAGAGACGATCGCCGTGCGATCAGCGAGCTTGCGAACTTCGGAGGCGACGTGGAGGACGAAAGCGCTCGTACCGGCGACGACGAGGATCGCGACTGCGAGCAGCGCAACGATTCCGCCGAGGATGATCATGGCGGGGCTTGTTCTGGTGCGCCGTGCGCGCCGCTGTCTCGCGAGCCGCGACATCTGGAGTCGATCGAGGTTAGCGCCAAGCTGTCAACCTGTCTACGCTCGACGGAGCTTGCGGGCCTGGGGCGGCTGGCGAGCGGGTTGCGGCTGGGAGGTTCCCGGCGAGGGGGTTGGGGGCGAGAGCCTCTCCCGCCTGCCGGCGGCGGCGCGGGCCGACTCTGAGACAATCCGTCTGCCCTGAGCGCTCCCAGCCCTGACACTCTCGAGAGTCCTGCGACTTCCAGACGCGGCGCACCTCAGGCTCCAGCGAGGCGAGATGCAGCCGTCGCTGTGACGCGGGTGCCGCTCTCGCCTGCATCGTCTCGAGCGCGCATCGATGCGCTGAGATGCGCGGCCTCGACGCTCCTGGGCTCGAGGATCCTCGTGTGGGCCGCAGGCGTGGCGGCGGTGCTGATATTCGGCTTTGGGCCCGCTCGCACCGCCTACCATGCGCCTGGCCTGACATCAGGGTTTGGGTTCATCGGCGATGTGCTGGTTGCGCCTGCCGCCCGCTGGGACGCGGCCTGGTACCTGACGATCGCCCACCAGGGCTACATGCCCCAGCTCGGACCCTTCACCGAAGCGCGGGCCGCGTTCTTCCCGCTGTATCCGCTGCTGATCTCGCTTGGTCTGGACATCGGCTTGCCAGGAGCGGTCGCTGGCATCGCAATCTCAGTGCTGGCGCTGCTTGGTGCGCTCTATGGCCTGCACCGGCTGACCGCGCTCGAGCTTCACGCTCCCGGAAGCCGGCTGTGGAGGGACCCGCAGCGCACCGGATCACTCGAGCAGGTGCCAAGGCTTGCGCTGCTGCTCGCTGCACTCGGCCCAATGGCATTCTTCCTGTCCGCTGACTATTCGGAGTCGCTGTTCCTCGCGCTCTCGATCGGCGCCTTCCTTCAGGCACGGCGGGGAGCGTTCGTCTCGGCGGGTGCTCTCGGGGGCCTTGCGGCGGCGACGCGGAGCACGGGCGTGCTCCTGCTCGTTCCAGTCGCGATCATCTATCTCTACGGGCCGAGGGAGGGGTCTGTGGAGGACCCGCGCGCGGAGGGGGGTGCGGAGGCGCGTGCGACGGGCCTGCCTGGGGAGGGGCGTGCGGCGAGCCGGATCCCAGGGCCGAGGGTCGGGGTGCGAGCGACCATCGCCCGCCTGGTCCGCCTGCTGCGTCCCCGCTTCGAGATCGACGCCTCAGCCGCGTCGCTGCTGCTCATACCCGCTGGCCTCGGCGCCTACCTCGCCTGGTACTGGCTCGCGGGCGGTGAAGTGCTCGCGCCCTTTCATGCGCAGGCGCTGTGGGGCCGTCACTTCGCGGGTCCGTTCGTTGCCGTCTTTGACGGCTTGAAGGCTGCATTCGAGGGCGCGAGACAGCTGATCTCAGGGCAGAGTCGCCACCTCTACTACCCGCTGTCCGGCAAAAGCGCGTTCATCGAGGCTGAGCACAACCTCATGCTCCTCGTCTTCCTCCTGCTCGCCCTGCCAGCGCTTGTCGGCGTGTTCCGCAGGCTTCCCCTCGCCTACGGGGCCTACCTGCTCGTCGCGCTCGCGCTGCCGCTCTCCTATCCGGTTGTCACACAGCCGCTGATGTCCCTCCCCAGGTTTCTGCTCGTCATGTTCCCGATCTTCATGTGGCTTGCGGCGTATCTCGCGCCGCGACCCCGGGCCAGATCGGCGGTGCTCGTCCTCTGCGTGCTCAGCCTCGTCTTCTTCACCGGCGAGTTCTCGACATGGCACTGGGTCGCGTAGCTGCCGCACCGCGACCCGAAGACCACGATGATCTCGGGGATGTGGCAGCGCGACGCAAGACCTGTTCGGCAGGCCCCGCCTGCCGCGGGCGAGCCCCCCGCATCGGAGGCCAGCCCGCCGGCGCAGGCTCCACCGGGGCGCGTGCCAGTCGCTGAGGTGCAGTCGCACGCCGGCGACGGCGATCGCCGGCACCGCGGACGGCGGGCCTGGGATTCGCCGGTGACGAGCTGGCAGTGGTGGCTTGGGCCTGCGGGCCTCGTCATCGCGCTCGTCTTCGCCGTGCTCGCCTCGCTCGTCGTCGAGATCCCCGCCGCCCTTGCGGGAGTGCACTTCACGAGCGGGAAGACGCCAGGCGGGATCGAGCTGCTCGACACCGTGCTGCAGGACGGGATCTTCGTGGTGACAGCGGTGCTGCTCGCCCGCTCAGGAGGGAGGGCCGTGCGCTCCTGGCAGTTCGGCCTGCGCCCGACGAAGCTCTCGAGGGCACTTGGATACCTGCTGCTGATGATGCTCGCCTTCTACCTGCTCAGCCTGCTCTGGGGCGAGGTGATCCAGAACCACACGAAGGAGAAACTGCTCGAAATGCTCGGTGCGAACGAAGCGACGAGCCTGCTCGCGGGCAGTGCCCTGCTCACGTGCGTGATCGCGCCGATCTGCGAGGAGCTCCTCTTCAGGGGGTTCATCTTCACCTCGCTTCGCAACTGGCACGGCCCCTGGGTTGCCGCCGTGCTCACCGCGATCATCTTCGGTGCCGTCCACGGCCTCTCCGCCCCGGCCGTCGATCTGCTCCCGCTCGCTCTGCTCGGCTTCGGCCTCTGCCTGCTCTACAGGGCAACGGGCTCGCTGTACCCATGCATCGCTGCGCACTGCCTGAACAACGCGATCGCGTTCGGCGCGCTCGAGGGCTGGAGCTGGTCGGTCGTGCTTGGCCTGCTTGCGGGGGCGCTCAGCATGATCTGGCTGCTGATGCAGCTTGGCAAGCGTCTCGGGCTGATCAGAACGCCGCCGCCTTCGGCAGCTGCAGGCGCGCTCGCGCAGTGAGGCCGGCGGCATCACGAGACCCGCGGCGCATCGGTGGCCTCCGCCGCGCGCGCCCCGCCTGCGCCTCTCTGTCTCCTCGCCTCCTCGGTAGCCTTCTTCGCGAGCCCTCGTAGTCCAATGGAGAAGACGACCGCCTCCTAAGCGGTAGATCCAGGTTCGATTCCTGGCGGGGGCATCGGCAGAAGCCAGGCCTATCAGGCCACGCTCAGCACGATCTTGCCGAGCGACTCCCCGGCCTGCAGCGCGGCGAACGCCTCGTCTGCCTGCTCGAGGGGCAGCACGCGGTCGATGTGGGGGCGCAATCCCGT
>JAJYUP010000039.1 GCA_021792455.1 Actinomycetes bacterium
ACCGAACACATCGCAGGGGCGGAAGCCTATGAAGATGGCAAGGCTGCGTCGATCTCAGGCATCGAAGCCGACGATGCGACCGGCGCGATCACGATCCATCTCACCGCTCCCTACGGTCCCTTCCTCAACGTGCTCGCCTTTCCCGCCGCAGGGCTGATCCCGTCGCGCACGCCGATGAGGGCGGAGCCGAACGATCCACCGCCTGGCGCCGGTCCATACGAGATCGTCGACGTGCAGCCGAACAGGTCCTTCGAAGAGAAGCTCAACCCATACTGGGCAGCGGAGAAGATCGAAGGCATCCCGACGCCGCACCTCTCTGTGCTCGTGAAGGTCGACAGCAACGCGAACGCGGAGGCGGAGGAAGTGCTCAGCGGCGCCGCCGACCTCTACGACTGGAACACGCCGCTGCCGCCCGCCGCGATAGCGCAGGCGCAGAGCCAGGCGCGCGGCCGCTATCAGGTGCAGCCCGTCGCACAGGTCAGCTTCTTCTTCATGAACGTGACAGAGCCGCCCTTCAACAGCCTGCTCGCGAGGCAGGCCGTCGAGTGGGCGCTGAACAGACCCGCCTTCGAGCGCCTCGCCTCTGGATACCTGAAGCCCGGCTGCTACCTGCTGCCGCCGCGGATCGTCGGACACCCAAGCGCCCCCTGCCCCTATGGGAGCCCCGAATCGACAGGGAACATCGCGAAGGCGAAGGCGCTGGTGCAGCGTTCAGGGCAGGCAGGGGCCGCCGTCGCGGTGTGGGGCCTGTCAGCGAGCCCAGACCGCCAGTTCGTCAACGCCTACGCCCAGACGCTCGATGCAATCGGCTTCAAGGCGACAGAGAAGATCATCTCCCCTGCAACCTACTTCCCGACGATCACGAGCCTGAAGACGAAAGCCCAGACGGGCTTTGCCGAATACAGCGAGGACTTCCCGAACCCCGCCGACTTCTATCCCCTCATCGACGGCAGCTTCATCCAGCCTGAAGGCAACCACGACCTCAGCCTCGCCCGCGACCCCTACATAGAACGGGAAGTGAAGGCGCTTGGTGACGCACCCGCCTCGAAGCTGCAGGCGCAGCGCCCACGCTGGGAAGCGCTCGAGCGCCACACCGCAGCGAAGGCCTACCTCGCCGTCATCGGCTATGAGGAGGCGCCAGAGCTCACCTCGTCCGAAGTCGACTTCAGCGCGCTGATATTCAGCCCCGTCTATGGCCCTGACTGGACGACGCTGCAGCTGAAGTGAGACGCGATGGGCTCTCTGCCGCCGCGAAGCCGCCGCGATCGTCGCGCCCCGCTGGGCGCGCTTCGCCGCAGACCTGCAGCGCTGCTCGCGAGCCTCGTGCTCGCGGCGGTCGTGATCTGCTGCCTGCTCGCGCCACTCTACGCGAAGTACATCGCTCACACAGGTCCTGACGCGAACCACATCACAGAGACGGTGAAGATCGGCGGCAGGACCGTCGACGTCGTCTCTCCCACAGGTGTGCCGATCGGTCCGACATGGCAGGGAAGGTTCCTCCTCGGAGCTGACGAAAACGGCCGCGACGTTGCGGTGCGCCTGCTCTATGGTGGACGCAACTCGCTGCAGATCGCCGCAACCGCGACGCTCGTCACGATGCTCGCCGCGACTATCGTCGCACTGCTGTCTGGGTGGGTGCGCGGCGCGCTCGACGCGCTGCTCAGCCGTCTGATGGAGCTGCTGTGGTCCTACCCAGTGCTGCTGCTTGGAGTCGCCCTCGGCGTCACGCTCGCCGTCGGCGGCATCAACCTCGGCGTTATCACCCTGCGCTCAGGCTCGCTTCTGCTGCCTTCTCTGATCATCGGCGTCGTCTACGTCCCCTACGTCGCGAGGCCGCTGCGCGCGCAGGTGATCCAGCTCGCAGGCCGCGAGTTCGTCGACGCCGCTCGTCAGCAGGGCCTCTCTGGGGCGCGGATCCTGCTCAGCGAGATCCTGCCGAACCTCAGCTCGAGCATCATCGCGTTCCTGCCGCTGATCTTCGCGAACTCGATCCTGCTCGAGGCGGGCCTCTCCTTCCTCGGTGCCGGCGTGCAGCCGCCCGCCCCCTCCTGGGGCACGATGATCGCCGAAGGCACACGCCTGATGCCAGCCGGCATCCATCTCGTGCTGATCCCAGGGTTGATGCTGCTTGCGACCGTGATCAGCGCGAACGTGCTGTCCGACTCACTGCGCGACATGCTCGACCCACGCAGCCCAACCATCCGCCTGCGCCCCCGCGCAGGCGGCCTGAACTGGATCGAATCGTCTTCAGTCGAGCTGGTGGAGAGGGAGGGTGCGTGAGCGCAGGGGCGCTCACGCAGGGGCGGGCGAGCGTGCCTCGCTCCCTGCGCCTCTCCTCCCATCCGCTGCTGTCGTTCGCGCTGCGACGCCTCGCGGGGATGGTCGCTGTGCTGTTCGCGGTGTCAGTGCTGACCTTCCTCGTCTTCCAGGTGATCCCCGACGGGGACCCTGCTCTGCGGCTCGCAGGTCATCTCGCGACGCCTTCAGAGATCCGCGACATCAGGAGGCAGTGGGGCTTCAACAGGCCCGTCTACATCCAGTACCTGCGCACGATGGAGCAGATCTTCACGGCGAAAGTCGTCTCCTACACCCAGCAGGTGAACGTGCTTGCGCAGGTTGGCGAAGACCTGCCGCCGACGATCTCGCTGACGGTGGGGGCGAGCGTTCTGTGGCTGATCTTCGGCGTGGCCCTCGGTCTGCTCGGCGCACTGCTCTCACGCGGCGGCGCCGCTGCCCGACTCTTCGATCGGCTGCTCGGCGCGCTTGCGATCACAGGCATATCGATGCCGACCTTCCTGCTTGGCGACCTGCTGCTCTACTACCTCGCCTACAGGCTGTCACTGTTTCCCCTCGGGGGCTATGTGCCACTGAGCAGCAGCCCAGGGGGCTGGTTTACGCACATGCTGCTGCCTTGGGCGACGCTTGCGATCGTGCTGAGCGGGTTCTACGCACGTCTGCTGCGCTCGAGCATCCTCGAGACGCTGAGCGAGCCCTACGTGCGCACGGCGGAGGCGAAGGGGCTGCCCCGCGCGCGGGTGTTGATCCACCACGTGCTGCGCAACAGCCTGCTGCCTGTGGTGTCGCTGTGGGGCCTCGACTTCGCCGCAGTGCTCGGCGGCGGGGCGCTCTTGACAGAGACGGTCTTCAACCTCCACGGCGTGGGTCAGTACGCCGCCGAATCGATCTCCCGCCTCGACATCCCGCCGATCCTCGTGATCACGATGCTGACGGCGTTCTTCGTCGTGCTCTTCAGTGCGCTGACAGACATCATGTACGCGGCGCTCGACCCACGCGTTAGGCTGAGATGAGGACGGCCTCCGACTCGCGCGCGCTGTTGGAGGTCGATGACCTCCACGTCGGCTTTCCGACATCGAAGGGGGTCGTGAACGCGGTGAGGGGCGTCTCCTTCGCCGTGCGCGAGGGCGAGATCGTCGCGATCGTCGGCGAGTCTGGATCCGGCAAGTCCGCGACGGCACGAAGCCTGCTCGCCCTGACGCGGCACGAAGGCGCGAAGCTCAGCGGCAGCGTCACCTTCGCCTCAGAGGAGATCCTGAATGCCCCCTACCGCCGCCTGAGAGAGCTGCGTGGGCGCGAGATCTCGATCGTCTTTCAGGACCCACTGAGCTCGCTGAACCCCGTACAGAGGATCGGCGATCAGATCGCAGAGCAGCTGAGGGCGCACGAGCGCCTGAGCAGGCGCGATGCGATCGAGGCCGCTGAGAGCGCTCTGCACAGCGCGGGGATGCCACAGCGAACGTCGTGGCTGAGACGGTACCCGTCGGAGCTCTCCGGCGGCGAGCGCCAGCGCGTGGTGATCGCGATGGCGGTCTGCCTGCAGCCGCGTCTGCTCGTCGCCGACGAGCCCACTAGCGCGCTCGACGTCAGCACCCAGGCACAGATCCTCGCTGAGCTCGCGCGTCTGCGCAGCGAGCGCGGCACGTCGATCGTGCTCGTGACGCACGATCTCGCGATCGTCGCCGACCTCGCCGACAGGGTGCTCGTGATGCACGACGGCAGGATCGTGGAGTCAGCGAGCAGCGCGCAGCTGATCGCGCACCCGCAGCATCCGATGAGCAGGCGTCTGCTGAGTGCCTTTGCAGGCCTGATGCACGAGGGCGGGCGGCGCTCGCGACCTGCGGATGAGGCGGGTGGTGGGCGGCCCTCAGGGGCGTCAGCGTCGAGGCGCACGGTGGGATCACCGGTGCTGCGCCTTCAGCGCGTCAGCTTCGAGTACGAGGCTGGGCTCCACCTGCGCGCGGCGAAGACGGCCTCGACTGCAGCTCTGAAGCAGGTGAGCCTGGAGGTGAGGGAGGGCGAGACACTTGGGATCGTCGGCGAGTCAGGATGCGGCAAGACGACGCTGATCCGCTGCGCCGCAGGCTTGGTCTCGCCGAGCTCCGGTGAGATCCTCTTCGAGGGGGCCGAGATGACGGCGGGCAGGCGCAGGCAGCTGCGCCGCCTGCGCAGGGGGATGCAGGTCGTCTTCCAGGACCCGATGGCCTCGCTGAATCCGCGAAGAACGGTGACAGAGGTGCTCGCCCGCCCGCTGCGAATGAGCGGCGTGCGCCGCGACGAGCTGCGCGCGCAGATCATCCGCCTGCTCGAAGAGGTGGGGCTGAGTGCAGACCATCGTCTGCGCCTGCCCCACGAGCTCTCCGGCGGAGAGCGCCAGCGCGTCGGGATCGCGAGGGCGCTCGCGCTGAATCCGAGGCTGCTGCTGCTCGACGAGCCGGTCTCAGCGCTGGATGCGTCTGTGCGAATGCAGATCCTGACGCTGCTTCGTGACCTGCGTTCAAGCCGAGACCTCAGCTGCATCTTCGTCGCCCACGACCTCGCGTTGGTCGCAACGGTGAGCGACACGATCGCGGTGATGCATGAAGGTGAGATCGTGGAGCAGGGTCGCTCCGAACAGATCTGGTGCGCGCCAAGCCACCCTCACACGCAGGCGCTGCTCGCGGCTGTTCCCCGAATGGAGCGCTCGATCGCCTCGAGCGAGTTGACCTCCGTTCACGCTCGCGCGAAGGCCTGAGCGGCAGCGAGGCCTGAGGCGGCAGTCGGCGCGGGCGACAGCGGTGTCGCGCCCGCGGTGCCAGGCGACAGCGGTGTCGCGCCCGCGGTGCCAGGCGACGGCGGTGTCGCGCCCGCGGTGCCAGGCGACGGCGGTGTCGCGCTGCTCGTCGCGGCCGCGGCTACGATCCTCGGGTGGGAGATCTGCACCCAGGGGAGCTTCGGGAGGAGGCATGCGAGCTGCTGCAGAGGCTGATAAGGCTCGACACCGTCAATCCCCCTGGAAACGAGCGTCCCGCCCAGGAGCTTCTCGCCGCGCACCTCGAGGCGGCAGGGCTGAGCTGCGAGCTGCTTGGAGCGACGGGAGAGCGCCCAAATCTGATCGCGACACTCGACAGCGGCAGGGAGGGGCCGACGCTTGGGCTGCTCGGACACACCGACACAGTGCTCGCGCAGGCCGCAGACTGGACCCATGGGCCCTGGTCTGGGCAGATCGCCGACGGCTGCATCTGGGGCAGGGGTGCGATCGACATGAAGTCCCAGGTTGCCGCAGAGTCGGTCGCGGCGGCGAGCCTCGCCCGCTCAGGGTGGCGCCCAGCTTCAGGGCGGCTGCTCGTGCTCGCCGTCGTCGATGAGGAGACGGGAGGAAGGCTCGGCGCGCAGTGGCTGACGAGGGAGCATCCAGCGAAGGTGCGCTGCGACATGCTGATCAACGAGGGCGGTGGCGCGGCGTTCGAGTACGGCGGCAGGCGGCGCTATGGCGTCAGCTGCGCGGAGAAGGGCGTCTTCAGGTTCATCGTGCGCGTGAGGGGTGTCGCCGCGCACGCCTCGACGCCGGAGATGGGCAGCAACGCCCTGCTCGCGATCGCTCCGCTGCTCGAGCGCTTCGCGAAGCGGCAGCCCTCACCGCTGATCGGCGAGCAGGCGCAGCAGCTGCTGCGCGCGCTCGGCGAGGACCCATCAGATCCGGAGGCGGCTCTCGAGTCGATGCGCAGGCGCAATGCCGCGCTCCTGCCGCTGCTGAAGCCTGTGCTCGGCATCACCTTCACGCCGACGATGATCACCGCCTCGGCGAAGATGAACGTGATCCCTGCGACCTGCGAGCTGCGGGTGGACTGCAGGGTGCCGCCAGGAGTCGGCCGCGAGGCGGTTGAGGCGGCGATCGCGGAGGTGCTCGGCGACGCTGAGGCGCAGGGCTTCGAGATCGAGTTCACAGAGCAGGTGGAGGGAAACTCCTCACCCGCTCACTCGCCGCTGATGGACGCGATAAGGCGGTGGGTCGCAAAGCACGACAGGCTTGGCAGCGTCGTGCCTGCGACGATGCCAGGGTTCACCGACTCCCGCCACTTCAGGGCAGCGTTCCCAGAGTGCGTCGCATACGGCTTCTTCCCGCAGCGCCACAGGGGACTGCTCGAGTCCTGGCCGCTGATCCACGGCGCAGACGAGCGGATCGACATCCGTGATCTCGAGCTTGCGACGAGCTGCTACGTCGAGCTGATCAGGGCGCTGCTTTCCCGCACCTGACCTGCCGCCGCGCGCGCCCCTGACGATCTGCCAGCTGCCGAGCTGACCATTCGTCGGCCGCCCCTGGCCGTTGGCGAGCTGCCGAGTTGACCATTCGTCGGCCGCCCCTGGCCGTTGGCGAGCTGCCGAGCTGACCCTTTGCTGCATAATCGTCGGAGTAGGCCATGGAGGGCCAAATCAGGAGGCACACGAAGTGCACATCGCTCCAGCACTGCATACCGCGCTCACACTCTCCGTCGGCTCTGTCGGGCTCAACGCTCCTCTCGGTTCGATAGTCCAGGACATCCAGGAATGGTCGTATCAGTGGTCGAGCGTCGTGATGATCCTGTTCTTCGCTGCGCTCATCTACCTGATGTGGCGGACGGTGAAAGTGATGCCGCGCGTCAAGCCGCAGCAGATCAAGCCGGCCTCGAAGCAGTCCGTGCGGTGGGAGGACATCGCGGGGGTCGATGAGGCGAAGGGGGAGCTGCAGGAGATAGTCGAGTTTCTGCGCGACCCGCGCCGTTTCAAGGAGATGGGTGCGCGGGTGCCGAAGGGGATCCTCCTGCATGGGCCGCCTGGCACCGGCAAGACTCTGCTCGCGAAGGCGGTTGCGCATGAATCGGGGGCGCAGTTCTTCGCGCAGTCTGCGGCGGCGTTCGTTGAGATGTTCGCGGGCCTTGGCGCGGCACGGATAAGACGGCTGTTCGCGGTCGCGCGCAAGCATGAGCCGGCGATCATCTTCATCGACGAGCTCGACGCCGTCGGCGGCCGGCGCGGCATGGACATCTCTGGCGAGAAGGATCAGACGCTCAACCAGCTGCTCGTCGAGATGGACGGATTCTCGACTGAGGGGCGACTCGTCGTCATAGCGGCGTCGAACCTGCTCGAGAAGCTCGACCCGGCGCTGCTGCGCCCAGGTCGCTTCGACAGGCAGGTGTTCGTCGCGCCCCCTGATGTGAAGGGGCGCGAAGGCGTCTTGAGGGTCCACACGAGGGGCAAGCCGTTGAAGGACGTCGACCTGCAGCTCGTCGCTCAGCAGACGAGCGGGCTGACGGGCGCTGATCTCGCGAACATCTGCAACGAGGCGGCGATCTTCGCGGCGCGGCGCAACGCTGGCCACATAGAGGGGCGCGACTTCGACCACGCGCTCGAGCGGGTGATCGCGGGTGTGCAGTCCAGGCGCGTGCTCAACAGCCACGAGAAGCGGGTCGTCGCCTATCACGAGGCGGGCCACGCGCTCTGTGGCGAGCTGCTGCCGTCGGTCGACCGGGTGCACAGGATCTCGATCGTCCCCCGTGGACGTGCCCTCGGCTACACGCTCAACCTTCCCGCTGAGGACCGCTACCTCAAGAGCAGGGAGGAGCTGCTCGACTACATGACGGTGCTGCTCGGCGGCAGGGTCGCAGAGCACGTCGTCTTCGGCCAGGTGACGACTGGAGCCTCAGACGACCTCAAGCGCGTCGCGGCGATCGCGCACTCGATGGTGAACGACTTCGCGATGGGAACAGCGGGGGCGGGCAGGGCACCGGACGGCAACGTCAGGCTGTCGGAGAGCACGCTGCGCCTCATGGACGAGGAGCGTCAGGATCTGATCGAGGATGCTCGCAGGGCTGCGCTGCGCCTCATCGTCTCTCACCGGGGGCAGCTCGACGCGCTCGCCTCAGAGCTTTTGCGCAACGAGGTGCTCGACAGGGATGCGATCGAGCGGATCATGGCGGGCGTGCCGCGGCTCGAGCGCGCGCCTGGGGTCGGCCTGCGTGTCGTTGCGGCGGCGAGTGCGACGACCCCAGGCGAGCCTGAGCAGCCCACGCACTAGACTCCCTGCGGTGTTCACCCACATAGATCACGTCGGCATCGCGGTCGAGGACCTCGAGGGCTCGGTGGAGCTGTGGTCGAAGCGGATGCAGCTCGCGCTCGTCCACAGGGAGATCGTCGAGTCGCAGGGAGTGGAGGCCGTGCTGCTCGACGTCGGCGATGGGCACGTCGAGCTGCTCTGTCCGCTGGATGCGCAGACGCCCGTCGGCAGGTTCCTCGCCAAGCGCGGACCAGGGCTCCATCATCTCGCCTACAGGGTGGCCGACATAGACAGCGTGCTCTCACAGCTCACCGCGACCGGGATGCGCCTGATCGACTCGAGCCCGCGGGCTGGCATCAGAGGCTCCCGTGTCGCGTTTCTGCACCCCGCCTCGACGGGGGGTGTGCTCACTGAGATCGTCGAGCCCGCCCTAGAGGAGCCTGGGAGCGCCGGGTCTGACGGCGGCGGGCCTGCGACCGTTCCGGCTGATGGTCCAGGGCGGCAGAGCGTCGAGTTTGCCGGCGGACAGCCTCAGCATCGACATGCGGGGTGCAGCTGATGGCGCAGCTGCGTCATCTCAGCATCGGCTTCATCGGCGGTCAGGTCGTCGCGGTGCGCGTGACCGACGAGCAGGCGGAGGCGCTGTTCGGCGTGCTCGGCTCGACTGGCTGGCGCGCGCTGAACTGCGAGGATGGGGCGTTCCGCTTCGACGTCGGCCAAGTCTGCTTCGTGCGCTCCGACGATGGGCAGCAGCGCGTCGGGTTTGGATAGGCGCCTCCTCGAACTGATGCGGACGCGGGGCCACACCCCCGCGCTCGAGCGGGCCGCGAGGACGCTTTCATCGCTCGGTGAGCACGGGATGCTGTGGATCGCGATCGGCGCCGTCGCCGCGGGCATCGATCGCCCGCGGCGGGCGGAGTGGCGCAGCGCCGCCGAGGCGGTCGCCCTCTCCTATGCAGTCAACACCGGGTGCAAGCTGATCGTGAGGCGGAGGCGTCCGACGCTCCCAGGGCTGCCTGCGCTCGCCTCTGCGCCGACGCAGCTCAGCTTCCCAAGCGCGCACTCTGCAACAGCGTTCGCCGGTGCGCTGCGCTACTCGAAGCTCGGTCTGCCGGTCGTGCCGCTGTATGGGCTCGCATCGGTGACCGCGCTCTCCCGCGTCTATCTCGGCCTGCACTACCCGTCTGATGTGCTTGCCGGCGCGGCGCTCGGCAGCGCTGTCGCCCTCCTGTCTGCCTCCCCGCGCCCCGGCCCAGATGAGTCCCCTGCTCGCCGCAGGCGACGCTCGCCCTCCTTCGGGCTTCCCAGGTGCCTTCCCAGGCGGCAGCCGACGCTGCGTCCCACCTGCCGGCGCGGGCTGCGGCAGGCGGCGCCGCTGTGAGCACGAAGATCGGGATCGTCGGGCTGCCGAACGCGGGCAAGTCCTCGCTGTTCAACGCGCTCACGAACGCGGGTGCGGAGGCGGCGAACTACCCGTTCACGACGATCGAGCCGAACGTCGCGGTCGTGCCCGTCGTCGATCGCCGCCTCGACGCGGTCGCCTCCGTGGTCCACGCCTCGGAGATCGTCTACGACACGATCGACTTCCACGACATCGCCGGCCTCGTGCGCGGCGCGCATGAGGGGGAGGGCCTCGGGAACCGGTTCCTCGCGAACATCAGAGAGACCGACGCGATCCTCCACGTCGTGCGCGCACATCACGACGAGCGGGTCGTGCATCCCGATGGCGCCGTCGACCCTCTGAGGGACATCGAGACGGTCGAGGCTGAGCTCGCGCTCGCCGATCTCGACCAGGCACAGCGCAGGCTCGAGCGGGTGGGCAGGGCGGCGAAGTCCGGCGAGCCGGTCGCCCGCGCCGAAGAGCTCTGGCTGCGGGAGGTGATCGACGCGCTGCAGGCTGGCAAGCCGGCGCGGACCGTGCCGATTCCAGCGCAGGCGCCAAACGCGGCGCGTGAGCTCTGCGCGATCACGAGCAAGCCCGTTCTGTTCGTCGCGAACGTCGATGAGGGCGAGCTCGACGTGCCGGAGGCGGTCGCGGCGCACGCCGCCGATCAGCAGGCAGGCGCGGTCGCGATCTCCTCGAGGTTGGAGTCTGAGCTCGCTGAGCTCGAGGAGCAGGAAGCGGATGCGATGCGAAAGGAGCTTGGACTCAGCGACTCTGGTCTGCAGCGGGTGGTCGCGGGCGCCTTCTCGCTGCTGCGCCTGATCGCGTTCTTCACCGCCGGCGAGGACAGGCCCGCGCAGTCCTGGCATCTGCACGAGGGCCTCACAGCCTGGCACGCGGCGGGGCAGATCCACACCGAGATCCAGCGCGGCTTCGTGCGCGCGGAGGTCGTCGCCTGGGATCAGCTCGTTCAGTCCGGAGGCTACGCGAAGGCGAGAGAGCGCGGCCTGCTGCGGCTCGAGGGCCGAGACTACGTGATGGGCGATGGAGACGTGATCACGATCAGATTCACGCCGTAGGCCATCTGTGGCCTCGCCACGAGCGGGGGCGCGGCGTGAGGTCTGAGGGCGCCTCGCGGCCCCGGTGGGGCCTGGCCTCACGGCGTCGCCTCATGCGCTATGGGGCGCGCATGCCGCCGGAGGGTTCGTCCACCGCGCGCCCCTGCTCAGAGCCATCAGCCGTCGGGGCTTCGACGAGCGGGCCGGAGCTGCCTGGCCCTGGAGCGGTCGATTCGGCCCCTGCAGGCTGCGTCCCTGCAGGCTGCGTCCCTTCATCTTCGCCTCGCGCGCCTGCCGGCCTGCCGCTCAGGTCCGGCTCCTCACGCAGCTTGCCACCGCTCATCACGCTGAAGTGGGCCCACGTCGAGTACAGGCCGAGGCGACTTGCGAGCTGTGCTCCGCTCACTTCCGTGTTGCCTGCGGAGCCGAGCACGTATGCTGAGACGATCCTCGGCGACCAGCCGCGTCTGAGCACCTCGATCCCCTCGAAGGCGCCGTCGAGCAGGCCCTTCAGCCTGCGGGCGGCCTCTGAGAAGCCCATCGTCATCGTCCAGGAGCGCATAGGGCTCTGTTCGTAGGGGTCAGGGACGCCGACGAGCCATGGCTGCGGCGAAGCGCCTTCGAAGACGTTCTGGACGTCTTCGGTCTCACCGCCAGAGCTCGAGAAGAAGTAGGTGATCACAGGCTTGCCTTCATATGTGACGACCTCGCCTTCGGTCGCCTTCACGGCGGCATTCGAGGAGGGCGTCTGCGCAGCTCTGCCGAGGTAGACCTGGGAGCGCGCATCCGCGTAGACGTCGAACCGCTTGCCGCCGGCATCTGCGGTCAGCGCGTAGGTGCGGCTCGCGATCGCCTGCGCCTCGAGCGCAGCGGCGGGCCAGCTCGATGGCATCTCCGCTGCGACGACGCCCCGCACGTAGGCTTCGAGCGGCACCCGCTTGACCTGTCGACCAACGAGGACCTTCACGATCTGGCGCGGCGAGACGTGGCCGATCGCCGTCCCCGTGTAGTAGTGAGCGAGGATCTCGGCGGCGCTGTAACCGTGTTCGGCATAGCCGAGCGCTCCCCACTGGCTCATGCCGACGCCGTGACCGAACCCTGCTCCTTCGATCACGAGGGTCGCGCCTGCGCTCGAGCGCCGCGAAGCGCGGGGGGCGTGGTGGGTCGGATGGCGGTGGGCATCACTGCCTGTGCGGCGCCCGCTCGTGCCCGCCTCAGCACCTGCGGGCAGGAACGCCGCGAGCGCAAGCGCTGCTGCGAGCGCACCAGTGGTGAGGGCTGCGATCGCGACGTCGACTCGCAGGCGGCTCGTCCATTTGCGTCTCGCTTGGTAAGTTGGGCGCATCGGCTCTCCAGGGTTCCATTCGGATCGGCTGGACGGCCGTCTTGAGCGCTGCAACAGCAGATGACGGCGCGAGTTGCTGGAGAATCGAGAAAGCGGCTGTGTTGCGGGATGGGTGAGCGAGCCTGTGGATCGTGGAGAAGGAGCGAGTTGCCGAAGACGAGCGGCCGCCTGCCGAAGGGCGGAGAACGCGGTGCGATTGCGCTGCGAGATCAAGCGGGCGGCTGCCAGATGAGAAGCAGAACCGTCAGGCGGCTCGATGACTGAGAGAGCGGTCGAGGCGGCGGCGATCGACGCTGCTCCGACGGATCTGTTCATCGGCGGACAGTGGCGGTCAGCCCGCAGCGGCGCGAGGCTTGCGGTCGAAGACCCTGCGACGGGCGAGACGCTCACAGATGTCGCGGATGCCGGCGCGGAGGACGCGCGGCAGGCGCTGAGCGCCGCAAGCGAGGCGCAGCCCGCCTGGAGCACCCGCCCTCCACGCGAGCGCGGCGAGATCCTCAGAGCTGTCTACGAGCGGCTGATAGAGCGCAGAGACCAGCTCGCCCTGCTCATGACACTCGAGATGGGCAAGGCGCTGCCTGAGTCGGTTGCGGAGATCACCTATTCCGCGGAGTTCTTCAGGTGGTTCTCAGAGGAGGCGGTGAGGATCCACGGCCGCTACATGGTGAACCCGTCTGGGAGGGGTCGCATCGTCACGTTGAAGCAGCCCGTCGGCCCATGCGTGTTCGTCACGCCGTGGAATTTCCCCTCTGCGATGGGTGCGCGCAAGATCGCTCCTGCGATCGCTGCGGGCTGCACGATCGTCGTAAAGCCGGCCCAGCAGACCCCGCTGTCGATGCTCGCGCTCGCCGCGATCCTCGATGAGGTCGGTCTGCCTGCCGGCGTGCTGAACGTCATCACCTCGAGCAGGGCCGCTGATGTCATCGAGCCGCTGCTGAAGGACCCGCGCACGCGCAAGCTCTCCTTCACCGGCTCGACCTCCGTCGGTCGCCGACTCGTCGAGCAGTCGGCGCATCAGCTGCTGCGCGTATCGATGGAGCTGGGTGGCAACGCGCCCTTCCTCGTCTTCGAGGACGCAGACCTCGACGCGGCGGTGGAGGGGGCGATGCTCGCGAAGATGCGAAACGTTGGCGAGGCCTGCACGGCGGCGAACCGGTTCCTCGTGGCAGAAGCGGTCGCTGAGCCTTTCACGAGGGCTCTCGCAGCGAGGATGTCGGCCCAGCGGGTCGGGCGCGGCACACAGGAGGGCGTCGAGGTTGGGCCGCTCATCGATCGCGCTGCGAGGAGCAGGGTGCAGGAGCTCGTCGGCGATGCCCTCGAGCACGGAGCAAAGCTGCTCACCGGAGGGTCGGTGATCGACGGTCGGGGATGGTTCTACGAGCCCACGGTGCTCTCTGAGGTCCCGCTCGCTGCGAAGATCAGCGAAGAGGAGATCTTCGGCCCCGTTGCGCCTGTCTTCACCTTCTCTGAGGAGCGTGAGGCGATTGAGCTTTCAAATCGCACCGAGTACGGCCTCGTCGCCTACCTCTACACGCGTGACTTGCAGCGTGCACTGCGTGTCGCCGAGGCGCTCCAGACGGGCATGGTCGGCCTCAACCAAGGGCTGATCTCCAACCCCGCCGCTCCGTTCGGCGGTGTGAAGCAGTCCGGATTCGGCAGGGAGGGTGGCTTCGAGGGGATCGAGGAGTACCTCGAGACGAAGTACCTGTCCGTCGCGCTCTAGCGGCGTCAGAGTCATGCGCAGGAGTCGTGCACAGCGTCTGTGGGACCGATCCTCCGCGGGCGACACCTCCTCCACGCGCAGGTGATCCTCGCGATCAACTCCGGGTCGTCGCCCTGAGCATAGACACCTCCTCTACGCGCGAGTGATCCGCCCCTCCTGACCGCAGGCGCTATCCTCGTCTGTTCAACGGTCTGGCGCCGTTTCGAGTGGGATGCGTCGCTGAGAGATGAGCAGGACTCAACCAGGTGGACGTCTGCGTGGGCGTGCGTCGCATGTCGCGCTCGCATCTGCTGCGCTCGCGGCCTGCGCGGCGGCGATCGCAGTCGCCTCCGCGCTGCCTCCAGGTGCTCGCCCTCGCTCTCAGCCTGCCGCTTCACCGCGAGGGTCTGCGAGCGTGACGGGCAGGCGGCCCGCGCCGGCGGCACAGAGCAGCGGCAGCGTCCGCGGCGCGCAGCGTGCGGCAAGCGCTGACTGGTCTGGCTATGTCGCTTATGGGTCGAGCTTCACGTCCGTGAAGGGGAGCTGGATACAGCCTCGCGCCAGCTGCAGCTCGGTGCCTGAAGGCTCCGACGCAGTCGCGGGGTTCTGGGTCGGGCTCGACGGCTTCACCTCGCCAACGGTTGAGCAGATCGGCACGGAGGCCGACTGCGAAGGCCACAAGCCCGTCTATTTCGCTTGGTCTGAGCTGTACCCGCATCGGCTCGTCGCGTTGCCGACGGAAGCCGATCCTGTTCGTCCAGGGGACCTCATGCACGCGCAGGTCACGCGAGCAGCGCTCAGGCTCGAAGATGCGACCGAGGGATGGAAGGCGGTTGTGCCGATCCGGTCCTCTGGGTTCCAGTACAGCTCGGCGGAGTGGATCGTCGAGGCGCCCTCCATGCGGATGACCGGCTTTGGGCGCGTCGCGTTCACCTCGGCGTCGGCTGGCGACTCGGAAGGCGCCGAACAGCCGATCGACAGCGGGCTCTGGAGCGTGCGCAGGCTCAGCGTGCTCTCTGGGAGCCCTCGGCAGGCGACGGCGCAGGCGGTTGCGTCTGGCCTCTTCGATCACGAAGGACGCTCTTCCTTCGAAGTCGTCGCGCCGCAGCGCTGAGCCGCTGCTGGGGCGCTGCAGCGCTCGCGCGGGCGATAGGTCCCGCCCCTGGGCCGATCTGCGATGTCTCGTCGCTGTCTCATCTGTGCCAGTGCTGCCCTACGGGGCCTGACGCCCTCGCGCCAGTCTCCTCAGTGCTCGAGCCGCTGCGATTGGACGCTCACACTGCTTCGATTGGCCGCTGATGCCGTTGCCCATCGGCATTGTGCTCTGTCTCGCAGCCTTCGCGTAGGTGGTCGGCGGCTATGAGCATCATAACCAGCGGCTATGACGCACCATGAACGGCTCTGTGCTGCGAAGGTTTCTTGGCAGCTGCGGAAAGGGCGCATCTCATCTGTGGGAAACGTGCACCAAGACTGCGGGAAACCCGCACCTCCGGTGTGGAGAAGCCGCTGCAGACCTACGGTCTCACCGATGCCAGGATGCGGATTCTCCGCGTTCGCTCGTCCGATTGGCGGCGGTGCGGTCGAGCATCGAGGCGTCGCAGACGCTCGTGAGACGACCCCCGCGAGTGGTCTGCCACATAGCCTTCGGTTATCAGGCCGGGGATCTCATCGCCTCTGGCCTGAAGGCGAGGAGCACTTCGAGCAGGGATCTGGCGGCGGGGCGGAGGTTCTCCTCGCCGGTGTGCATCACGACGAATGTCCGCTCGAATCGAACGCCTTCGACGTGCCGCATCAGCAGACCGTCTCCGGCGCTCAGCGCGCACCGGCCGATCAGCAGGGGCACCTGCTCCGAGAGGGCCGCCGCCTTCGCGGCGGCGGTGCTGCCGATCTCTGCGAGGGGCGCGGCGAGCGAGAGCCCGAGCCGCTCGAGCGTCTCGTCGACGGTCCGGCGGCTGTTCGCGTGCGGATCTCTCATGATCATCGGTGTCAGGACGAACTCTGCGAGCGGCACCTCCTGAAGCTGTGCCCACTCGTGATCACCTGGCACGGCGACGACGATTTCGCTCTCGCAGAACGGGGCCTGCACGAGCCCTGGCCGGTCGTGTTCGGCCGCGGCGACCCCGAGCTCGGCGCGTCCCTGTTCGACGAGTGCTTTCGCGACGCTCGAGTTGACGACGGTCAGCTCGATGGAGAGGTGGTGCTCGCGTCTGTGTTGGTACTCCGCGAGCGGCTTCGCGAGAAGGAACTCAGCGGCGGTGTGACTCGCTGCGAGCCGGATCGGCGAGTCCTCGCGGTGCAGGCCGGCGAGCAGTCCTTCCAGTGCCTCAGCCTCGGCGAGCAGCTTGCGCGCAGCTCCGTACAGCCGTGATCCTGCGGCGGTCGGCTGCACTCCCTGCGTCGAGCGTTCCAGCAGCGGCGCACCAGCGACTGTCTCGAGGGCGCGCAGGCGCTTGGAGAGCGCGGGCTGGCTGACGTGGAGCAGCCGGGCGGCCCTGCCCAGGCTGCCGAGGTCGACCGCTGCGCAGAACGCGCGCAGCTCCCCGATCTCTGGCGGGCGGACAGGCTTCGTGTTCATCATCGCCAGCGTAGCCGCTCGCGTGAGCCCGGCATCTAGCTTTCGTGTGCCAGGTTGCCGATGCTGACAGATGGCGCGGGTGCCTTCAGCTTCACCTGTGCACCCCATTCGCTGAAGGTGACCGTGCCGGAGGCGGCGCTGCCGTTCGCTCCCTCGATCGCGACGGGATACGGCCTGCCCGTCGTCGAGATGTAGAGGGTGGTGCTGCGTGCGACGTCGCTCAGCGCGATCGCGTCTCTGCCGTCGATCTTCGTGATCGATCCCTTCCTCAGGTTCGTGCGCTGCGCGAAGACGGGATCGAGCAGCTGGCGCAGGTCGGTCAGCGCCCCCAACGTCGCGAGCTGTCCGCTCGTGGCTGGCGCCTTCAGCCACTTGCCGTTCAGCAGCTTCGCGGCTTCGCGGCCGCCGAACCGTTCGTCGAAGGCTTCGCTGCCCTTTATGTAGGCGGTGTTGCCGATCCTCACGACCTCGAAGCTGATCGCGCCCTCGGAGATCTTCCCCTTCGCGCCCTCGCCCTCGAGCATGTCGAGATTCAGGTTCAGCGTCAGCCCCTCAGATGCGACGGTTCCAGCGATGTGCACAGACCTCGCGGCATCGGTCGCACGCTTCGCAGCGGCGAGGATCTCGAGGGCGGGCTTCGAGGCGATCCCGTTGCCGGGCGGCCCTGAGCTGCCGCAGCCTGTGATCGACGCCGCGGCGGCGAGCGCGCAGATCGCTCTCAGCAGCCTGCCTGGCCCAATCGATGCGGGTGCCTTCATCGGTGCGAGCCTAGTGGAAACGCAGCGGGGCAGCTCCTGCAACAGGCTCCGCGGAGCCTGAGCACGGCTTGCGAGCGGTGCGCTCAAGTTTCTCACTGAGATGCCGATGTCATCGTTGAGCTGCACCGCGACGTCGACTCGCGGGCGCATCTCGACGCCCTGCAAAAGATCGGCCGCCTGGCGTGCACACCAGTCGGAATCCGAGGGATGGAGCTTGTCGGCGCGCGGACTCACACAGATCGCCCACAACCAGTCAGCTGAGGGTCAGTCGGCTGCGCGCGGGCTGCTGCGGCTGCTCGGACACGGGGAGCAGCGCTCAGTGGGTTCCAGTTCGCGAACGGTTCGCCTTCTGCTGCGCGGACTCAGACGCGGCTCGGGCGATCCGACTGGCACTCTGCGCAAAGGCCACGATGCAGGCGGTCACCGTGCGAGGCGAGGAGGGCCGCAGCATTCTGGCAAGGATCCGCCCCGAGACGATCGCCCGCGGCGAGAGGGAGCTCTCCGAGGCGCATCAACGGCCTCGTCCAACCGGGGCAGGGCAGGAGAAGGCGCAGCGACCGCCCCAGGGCACGATGGGCGCTCGCGTCCAGGCGTCGACGCTGCTGCGCGCTTCGGCCGCGGCGCTGCGACGCCTCACAGCGATCCGCCTCGGTATCCTGGGAGACAGAGGCTGCGCTCGCCGCTCACCTGGGCGGTGCCGCTCGGGTGCGTCGTTGCAGCTGCCGTCGCCGTGCTCGTCGCGCGACCGCCAGCACCGGCTGCCGCCGCGGTCGCGATCGTGCTTGCAGGCGTCGCAGGACTGCTCGGCTGGCTCGCGGGAGAGCGACGCCGAGTGGAGCTCGGCGTTGAGATCCAGACGCGGGAAGGCGAGCTCAAGCGGGCGCTCTCTGAGCTCGAGGTCGCACAGGCGGAGACCGTCCAGCGCCTCTCGATGGCGGTCGAGTTCAGGGATGAGGACACCGGTGCACACATCGAGCGGATCGGGCGCTTCTCCGCGCTGCTCGCTGAGCAGCTCGGGATGGACCACGATTTCTGCGAGCGGCTCAGGCACGCCGCGCCGCTTCACGACGTCGGGAAGGTCGCCATCCCCGACGCGATCCTCCTGAAGGCCGGCCCTCTCACCGACCAGGAGCGGGCGATCGTCGAGACCCACACAGAGGAGGGCTACAGGCTGCTGTGCGGCTCCTCCTCGTCGATACTCGACCTCGCCGCCTCGATCGCGCTCTCCCACCACGAGCGGTGGGATGGCGGCGGCTATCCGAGAGGGCTCTCAGGGGATGTGATACCGATCGAGGGCAGGATCGTCGCGATCGCCGATGTGTTCGATGCGCTCACATCTGAGCGCGTCTACAGGAAGGCCTTCACCGTTCAGGAGGCGCTGTCGATGATGGCGGCTCAACGCGGACGTCACTTCGATCCGGCGCTCCTGGATGCGTTCTTCGAAGTTCTTCGGAGCGTGGGTCCTGAAGGAAGGCGCAGGCAGCAGCCCGATCCCGCTGAGGCTGCCGAGCAGGCGTTCGCGCGCTACGCGGCCGCGATCCAGCGCGGCGACGCTGAGACAGCGGAGGGGGTCGTCGCGCAGGCGATCGAGTACGGCGTCTCTCAGGTTGCGCTGCACGAGGACGTCATCGGGGCGGCGATGCGGCGGATCGGCGCGCTCGCGGCAGAGGGCTCGATCGACGTTGGGACGTGCCGCCTCGCGGTTGGGATCAGCAAGCGGATCCTCGCGACGATGCACAGGTACATGCTCAGAGGCGCGGAGCCTCACCGCGAGAAGGTGCTCATCGGCGGGCTCGAGGAGGATGGGCACACGCTCGCGCTGCAGATGGCCCACGACGAGCTCGCTGCGGCTGGGTTCCGAACCGTGCTCGACACCTCGCTCGACCCTCAGCGCCTCGACGCGCTCATCGCAGACCACCAGCCAGATGTCGTCGTCCTCGGCGCAAGTGTCTCAGAGGTGGGTGAAGCACTCGAGCTGATCGTCGAAAGGCTCGCTGAGAGGCACCCCCAGATCGAGGTGCTCCTCGGTGGGCCCGCGATTCCAAGCGCGCTGCGCGCCAAGCGAGCAGCCAGCTGCCTCGACCGTGTCGCAGAGGTCGTGCCGGCGGTCGAGCGCGCTATAGGGGCGCGCGGTCGCGTCCTCACCCAGATCTGAGCGTCCCCCCGCCGCCGTTCAGCGCACGGTCATCGAGGCGCAGAGTCGCATCCTCAGTTAGATTGCCGAGCAGATGACGGCGACGGCGATAGTCACTGGCGGCGCAGGCTTCATCGGCTCGCACCTCGTCGACGCGCTTCTCGAGCGTGGCGAGGAGGTGCTCGTCATCGACGACCTCTCGGCCGGCAGGAGCAGCATCGTCAACGATCGCGCCCAGCTGCGGGTGCTGGACATCGTCGACCGTGACGCGCTGCAGGCTGCGATCGAGCAGGCGCGCCCGAAGGCTGTCTACCATCTCGCTGCGCAGGCATCGGTCACTGCCTCCGTTGCCGATCCTCAGAGGGATCTGCTCGTCAACGTGCTTGGCACTCTCAACGTCGTTCAGGCTGCGAGCAGAGTTGACGCTCCGCTCGTGTTCACATCGACGGGCGGCGCGCTCTACGGCGATCAGGCGCCGAGGCCGACCTCTGAGCAGTGGATCCCGCAGCCGCTCTCGCCCTACGGGGCGTCGAAGTGGGCGGCGGAGGCGTACGTGAGCACGTGGTCGCTCTCCTCAGGCGTTCCTCACGCCGTCTGCAGGCTCGGAAACGTCTACGGCCCGAGGCAGAGCCCCCACGGCGAGGCGGGGGTCGTCGCGATCTTCAGCCACCACATCCATTCAGGCAGGGCACCGACGATCTATGGGCATGGGACCCCTACGAGAGACTACGTCTACGTCTCAGACGTCGTTGACGCGCTCATCGCGTGCTCAGGACGCCCCGGCACGTTCAACATAGGCACTGGGCTCGAGACGGACGTGCTCACGCTGTGGAGTGAGCTCGCGCGGATCTCTGGGGCCCAGATCACGCCGGAGCTCGCCGATCTGCGGCCAGGCGAGCTCCAGCACAGCAGGCTTGACATCTCGCTCGCCGAACGGCAGCTCGCCTGGCGTCCGCGTGTCGAGATCGCTGACGGCCTCGCGCTCACCTACTCCGCGCTTCAGGCGGAATTCGAAGCCTCAGAGCAGGTCGCTCGTTGACCGAGCGGCGGCGCGCTCGTCGCGCTCAGCTGCGGCGCGGAGCCGCCTGATCGCTCCGGCCTGCGGCCAGCCCAGGATCACACACGGGATCACGTCCTGTTGCTTCAGCCGCTAGCATCGATGCCGCCGTGCGGCAGCACGCGGCGAGATAGCTCAGTTGGTAGAGCACACGACTGAAAATCGTGGTGTCCTCGGTTCGATTCCGAGTCTCGCCATTTCTAGAGATGCCTGCATAGAGGCATCTTTCGGGGCGGCCAGGGAGGCCCGTCGAGGGGCCTCCGACACGGCCGTTTTGCGCGCCAGGTCCTTTTCAGGTTCTTTATCTGAGGGTGGTTGAGGGTTTCCGGGGCCCGAGGGACGCCCGGGCGCCGCTCTCGTAGGCCGGCTGACCGGCCGTCGTCGCAGGGCAGGACTTGAAGTTCGCCGCGAAGAGAGGTAGTGCTCTGGCCATCCGAACAACAGTGGCCGAGCGGGCGCTTGCGACGCCCACCCGGCCCGGCACCGATCACACTGGCGAACAGCGCGGCGATGCCGTCCTCGTCGAGTCCCGCTTGCGTCAGCGGTGGAGACCCAGCGGAGCAGCGAGCGACGCAGCACGGTCAGCTCGGGCAGCGTGATCTGGCCGAGCGTCGCCTCCAGAGCCAGGGACGAGGTCGCAACCGTCCTCGCAACCTCTCTCCGTTCACGTGCCTGGGCAGCCCACGCCGCGCGTCTCACGGCCGGAAGGTCAACTACTTGACACCTAGCGTCGCTAGGTATAATCTCCTGCCCATGAGGGCCGACTTCCTGAAGGGCCACCTCGACACGCTGATCCTCTCGGTCCTAGAGCCGGCATCGCTCCATGGTTACGCCATCATCGCCGAGCTCAAGTCCCGCAGCGGCGGCGAGCTGGCGCTTGCGGAGGGCACCGTCTATCCGGCCCTTCACCGGCTGGAGGACGCTGGCCTGCTCGCGAGTGCCTGGTCAAATGTCGATGGCAGGCGGCGACGCGTGTACAGACTCAGCCGTCGCGGACGGCGCGCGCTGGGAGCCGGCCGCACCGAATGGCATCGCTTCGCGGCGATCGTTGATTCGGTGCTCGCTGCCACGGATCGGCCGGTTCCCGCGTGAGCTATTCCGAGCGACTCGCACGCGAGCTTGGCGCGGCTGGGATCCGCGGCAGCAGGCAACGGCGCATCGTCGCTGAGATCGAAGACCACTTTGCGTGTGATCCTGAGGCGAAGCTCGGTGACCCCCGCGCGCTCGCGCGCCAGTTCGCCGACGAGGTCGGGAGCCGGCAGGCGCTGAGGGCGGCGCTGCGGGCCTTCGGCTCGCTGGCGATCGCGGGGCTCCTGTTCGCCGCCGCCGTCATCGCGGTGCAGCGGGCGGGAGGCTTTGCGCTGCGCATCGGCCAGAACGAATCCGCGCTCGGCACGATCGGATTCGCGCTGAGCATCGCGGGCGCACAGGTGGCGCTCGTCGCCGGCGCGCTCGGCTGCCTGCGAGCGCTCCGGCGAAGGCACGTCCACGTGCTCCCCCGCGCCGAGGCGCTCGTGCTGGTGCGCCGCGCGGGCGTGGGGCTCGCCGGCGGTCTCGCGACGTTGATGGGGCTTGCTCTGGTGGCAGTCGGGCTGGAGGGGCACATCGCCGACTGGTGGACGACGCTCGCGCTCTCGCTCGCCGCTGCAGGCGCGCTCGCGCTGGCAGCGGCGCTCCCCGCCGTGCTCGCTGCACACCGGCTGCAGCCTCGAGTCGAGGGTCCCGCCAGCGATCTCTCCGATGACCTTCGGGGCCTCTTGCCAGCGCGGCTTGACGCCGGAAGCTGGCGCTTCGCGCTGCTTGTCGTAGGCGCTGTTGCTCTCGCGATCGCGCTCGCCGGCGTGGCGCAGGACGACCCCTTCGACGGGCTGCTCCGGGGACTCGCCGACGGCACGGCCTGCCTGGCGGGGTACGCCGCGCTCGGTTCCTACCTCGGGCTCAGGCGTCGCGCTACTGCGAGCGCATCTCGATAAAGGACCTGGCGCACGCACCAGGTCGAAGAGCTGCCGTCGATCAACGTGCCGGTGGTCGAGCACCGGTGTG
>JAJYUP010000171.1 GCA_021792455.1 Actinomycetes bacterium
ACGAGTCGTAGTTGTCTATGACGATCACCCGCATCGGCGCCTCACGCCCAATCGGGCTGTTCGATCGCAAGCTGGATCGCACGCATCATCGCCTCCGACTTCGCGACCGACTCCTCATACTCGTAGTCCGGCTTTGCTTCGGCGACGGTGCCGCCACCAGCCTGGATGTGGGCGACGCCGTCCTTCACGACGACGGTCCTTATGTGGATGCAGGTGTCGAGGTCGCCACGGTAGGACAGGTAGCCGATCGCCCCGCCATAGCCGCCCCTCTTCACAGGCTCGAGCTCATCGATGATCTGCATCGCCCTCACCTTCGGCGCCCCAGAGAGGGTGCCAGCCGGCAGCACTGAGCGCAACGCGTCCATCGCGCTCACCCCCTCCTTCAGCTCACCGCTGACGGAGGAGACGATGTGCATGACGTGCGAGTAGATCTCGACCGCCATCAGCATCTCGACGGTGACGCTCCCAGGCCTGCAGACCCGCCCGAGGTCGTTGCGGCCCAGATCGACGAGCATCACGTGCTCAGCGCGCTCCTTCTCGTCTTCGAGCAGGGAGGCGGCGATCCGCTCGTCCTCCGCCGCGTCCGCGCCACGGCGCCTCGTGCCGGCGATCGGCCTCGTGCTCACCTTCGATCCGCTGACGGTGAGCAGCGGCTCCGGGCTCGCTCCGACGAGCTGGAAGTCGCCGAAGTCGATGAAGTACATGTACGGGCTCGGGTTGATCGCCCGCAGCCCCCTGTAGATCGAGAGCGCCTGCACCGGCACCTCAGCTGACCACCGCTGGGAGGGCACGACCTGAAAGGCGTCGCCTGCGTACACGTACCGCACGATCGACCTCACCATCTCTTCGAACGCAGCCCTCGGCATGTTCGGCTGAAAGTGCGGCATCGAGCGCTCCGGCGCCCCGTGCGCCGCGCTTGGACCGCTCTCACCGCCCTCACCGCCCTCACCGCCCGCAACGTTCGGCAAAGGCGCGTGAAGCGCACGCTTGATCTCCACGATCCTCTCGCAAGCGTTCGCGTAGGCGACCGCAGGGTCGCTCTCAGCCGAGATCTCAGCGTTCGCGAGGATCGTGATCGTGTGTCGGAGATGGTCGAAGACCACGAGCGCGTCGGTCAGCATCAAGGCCATGTCGGGCAGCCCGATCGTGTCCTGCTTGGGCTCGCCAAGCGGCTCGACGGTGCGCACGAGGTCGTAGCCGAAGAAGCCGACGGCACCGCCCGCAAACGGCGGGGGATCGCCGCGCCCCTGCACCGGCGTCTGCTGAAAGCGGCGCACTGCCGCCGCCGCGATCTCGTAAGGATCGCCGTCGTCGCAAAGCGACCAGCGCAGCACCTGCCGGGGCTGCACACCGATGAACGAGAAGCGTCCCACCCTCGTTCCCTGCTCCGCGGACTCGAGCAGAAAGGATGGCGAGCCGGGCGCGAGCGCTCTCAGCTTCAGAAGCGCGGAGACAGGCGTCTCGCAGTCGTCGATGAAGGAGTGGGTGAGCGGCACGAGGCGGCAACCCTGCTCTCGTGAGGCCCCCTCCTCGTCAGCCCCGTCGCCCACCTCATCACGGCGTGAGAGCGGCGACTCCGCGGCCCAGCGGTCTCGCAGCGACTCGACTGCGACCTGCTGGACGCGCTCGAGCGACGGTTCGATTCGCAGGGCCGCCTCTGCGTGGAGCCGGCCTGAGCGGACGCTCATCACCGCCCCCTCCCACTCCTGACCCGAGCCTGGCAGCAGCGAGAGAAGTTGGACCGTGTCGAGACGCTCATCACCGCCCCCTCCCACTCCTGGCGGTGCGGCTGAGAGTCCCCGAAGGGGTGCGGCGGAAGCTCATCGGACGGGCGGCGCCGGTGCTCATGCGGCTCTCGCCCCACGCCGGGCGATGAGGATGCGCTGCGCCTGCGCGAGCTGCCTTCCGCGGCTTTGCAGGAGGACGAGCAGGTGGTAGAGCAGGTCAGCGGCCTCTTCGTCGACCCGCTGGTCGCTCTCCTGCCGCGCCGCCCGGCTCACCTCCTCCGCCTCCTCCATCACCTTCTCGCCGATCAGGGGCGGGTCGCTCAGCAGTCTCGATGTGTATGAGGCACTCGGGCGAGAGTGCGCGCGCTCGAGGATCGTGCGCTGAAGCGCCGGGAAGATCTCAAAGGCCGCCTGCGCCTCGACCTGCCCTCTGTGGAAGCAGGTCCGCTCCCCAGTGTGGCAGGCGGGGCCTCGAGCGTGGACGAGCGCAAGCAGGCAGTCGCCGTCGCAGTCGAGCCTGAGAGCCTTCACCTCCATCACGTTCCCGCTGGTCTGCCCCTTGCGCCAAAGCGATTTGCGGGACCTGCTCCACAGGTGCAGCTCGCCGGTCTGCCGCGTCAGGGCGAGCGCCTCTGCGTTCGTGTAGGCGAACATGAGGACCTCGCCGGAGCTCACGTCCTGGACGATGCATGGCAGCAGACCCTCCGCGTCGAAGCGCACCTCGCCCTCGATCGGGTCATGCGCAGGTGCCTCTTGCATCGCGAGATCTCGCATGCCCGGATTGTAGGTTGCCGCCTCTCTCCGCACACCTGCGCACTGCACCGATAGGTTGAGGGAGTGCGCACACCGCCTAATCGACACCGCACGAGCACCTGCGAAGATGCCGTCGCTGCTCAGCCGTAGGCTGATCGTAGTCACCGGGAAGGGCGGCGTCGGCAAGACGACGATCGCAGCGGCGATCGGGATGCTCGCAACCCGTCACCAGATGCGCACGCTGATCGTCGATCTCGCGGACGGCTCGAGGCGCCTGCAGGAGGTCTTCGCGGAGCAGTCCTCGACATCAGCGCAGGCGCCCAACGCCGGAGGCACGCCCAACGCCGGAGGCACGCCCAACAGCTTCGGTGCCACGAGCGCGAAGGCGAGCTCCCACGGCGGCGCGGAGCGCAGGCAGGTGGCGCCGCTGCTCTCCGTCAGCTCGATCGACCCAGAGGCGGCGATGCTCGAGTGGATGCAGCAGCTCGGCGGCAGGCTTCCTGCGCGGATGCTCGCCTCCCGTGCGAGCTTCCAGTACTTCGCCGCCGCAGCTCCCGGCGCGAGGGAGCTCGTCTGCCTCGCGAAGATCTCCCGGCTCGCTGCGGGCACAGAAGGTGACTGCGACCTCGTCGTCCTCGACGCGCCCGCGACGGGCCACGTCCTTGGTCTGCTCGCGTCGCCCCGCACCTTCGCCTCGATCGCAAGGGTGGGCCCAGTCGCAGAGCAGGCAGATCAGCTCGCGGGCCTGCTGAGCGACCCGCAGCGCACCGGCTATGTCGCCGTCACCCAGGCGACGGAGATGGCGGTCACCGAGACTCTCGAGCTCGATGCGCTGCTGCAGGCTGAGGTCTCCGCTTCGCTCTCGCGCGTGATCGTGAATGCGACGATCCACCGCCGGTTCACGGGGGAGGAGCTTCGCCGCATCGAGGGCCTCAGGAGCGCGCCGACGCAGGATCAGCAGCGGCTGGCAGGCGACAGCTCCGCTGCCGGCGCAAGGCTCGCAGAGGCTGCCGCGAACGCCGCGAACGCCGTCCATGTGAGGACACGCTCTCAGCACAGCCACATCGCGCGCCTGCGGCGTGCAGGCCACGAGGTGATAACGGTGCCGTTCGTGTTCGAGCGAAGCCTCGACCTCGACGCCATCGCGCGGATCGCGGACCTGCTCGAGGGCAGGCTGTGACTGCCCCCGCTCAACGACTGAGCATCTCCTTCACGAGCGCAGAGACCACCGCGCCCTCCGCCCTGCCCCCGACCGCGGCGATCGCCGCCTTCATCGCGCTGCCGATGTCATTCATCGACTGCGCGCCGCTTTCGCTCACCGCCTCAGAAACGATCGCCCTCAACTCGTCATCCCGCAGCCGTGAGGGCAGGTACTCCTCGATCAGCGCCGCTTCGAAGCGCTCCTTCGCCGCGAGATCCTCACGGCCAGCGCCGGCGTAGGCGGCCGCGGACTCGAGGCGGCGCTTGCGCTCCCGCCGCAGCACCGCAAGCTCGTCGGCTCCCCCTTCCTTCTGCGCCTTCTGAAGCTCTGAGACGATTAGGCGCAGCGCGGCGAGACGCTGCCGATCGCGAGCCTTCATCGCCTCCTTCACGTCGCTCTGCACCCGGCCAAGCACCGTCATCCGATCACCTCCAGCACAGCCGCTCAGCTGATCCCAAGCCTGTCGAGCAGCGCCTCGTCGCTGCGCCAGGAGCGGCGCACGCTCACCGTCAGGCTGAGGTGGACCTTCATCGAGAGCTCCGCTTCGATCGCTCTGCGCGCCGCAGTCCCGATCGCCTTCACCATCCTGCCATGCGCCCCGACGAGGATCCGCTTCTGAGAGTCGGTCTCCACCCAGACCGATGCGGTGACGAGACACAGGCCGCGCGGGCGCATCGTCATCTCTTCGACGAGGACCTCTACGGAGTGGGGCACCTCCGCGAACGTGCGCCTGATCGCAGCCTCTCTCACGAGCTCAGCGATCAGCAGCTGCAGCGGCTGGTCAGAGCGTTCCTCGGGCCGGTACAGGGCGGATCCAGGCGGCATCAGCGAACTGAGGTGGGCGAGGAGCGCCGCGAGCCCCTCACCGGTGCGCGCAGAGATCGGAAAGATCTCGCCTGGAAGCTCGAGCTCCGCCGCGGCGAGCAGAGCTTCTGCGACCGCACCCTTCGAGAGCTTGTCGATCT
>JAJYUP010000172.1 GCA_021792455.1 Actinomycetes bacterium
CCTCTTCCAGGTTGTCTCCCAGCGATACCTGCGGGGGAGCATCTGCCTGACGACCAATTTGGGGATCGCCAGCTGGGGCCGGGTCCTGGGCGACGACCAGATGGTCGCCGGTGTTCTATTGGGGTGAGTCTGGGCCTCCACAACACGCGGCGGAAGCGCCCTTTGCCGTGTCGTGGAAACCATCTATTGGGTTGTCTGTTACATCCTCCACCTACGGTCTCCCGCCGTGGAGTTCTGGGCCCAGCGCACCGTGTCCCCTCTCGACGGCAGGGCAGGTTGGACGATCGTCGACGACGCGTACGTCGAGCACACGCAGGCCGCCACGTGGTTGCGGGTGCTTCTTGACGCGCAGGGCCGCTCCGTCGGCACGGCCCAGACCTACGCCGGCCGGCTGGCGCTCTATCTCACCTGGGCGGGCAACGCAGGCGCCGATCCGGCGGCACCGACGGTCGACCAGCTGGCCAGCTTCGCTCGCTGGCTCGAGCGCACGCCGTCGCGCAAGCACCGCTCCGGCAGGCAGCGTCGCCGGGCACCCGATCCGAAGAGCGTGGCGCTGGGTCCGGCGCGCGCAGCAGGGACGGTGGAGGGCATCTTGGCCGCTGTCGTCGAGTTCGTCCGCTTCTGTGCGTCGCGGGGCTGGTGCGAGCAGGCGGTCGCGGAGCGCCTCAGCTTCAAGGCGGAGCTCGCATTCGTGCCTCGGGGCTGGGACCGCGGCGAGCGTGCCGGTCGCCCGGTCGTCGACCGCAGAGTGATTCGTCGGCGTCGGGCGGTCCGGCCGCCAGAGACGTTGTCCTGCGAGCAGGTCGGCGCGCTCGTGGACGCGTGTTCCAACCGAAGGGACCGCTTCGTCGTGGAAGCGCTCTACGCGACCGGCCTGCGCGTGGCCGAGCTGTGCGGCCTGCGTCTTTGCGATCTGCACCTCGTGCCCTCCGCCGCGCATCTTGGTTGCACGGTCGCAGGTGCGCACCTCCACGTGGTGCGCCGAGAGGACAACGAGAACGGCGCGTTGGCGAAGTCGATCTGGCCACGAGTGGTGCCGGTCACCAAGGCACTGGTCTCCTGTCACGACGCCTACCGCTTCGAGCGCGACGCGGTGCCAGAGGCAGCCGAGAGCGACTACCTGATCGTCAACTTGTGGCGGGCTCCGGTCGGGCGCGCGATGAGCTGCGACGCGGTCGAGCGGCTGTTCGTGCGGCTGTCGGCCAAGGTCGGCTTCCGGGCTCGCCCGCACATGCTGCGCCACAGCTTCGCCTCGGAGGTCGCGCTCTTGACCAAGGACCCGGCGCTCGTCAAGGAGCTCTTGGGCCACGCCTCGGTCAGCTCCACCGACGTCTACCTGCACGCCCGCTGGGCCGACATGCGCGCGGCGGTCGACGGGCACCTGCGCGCGAGGGAGGCGGGCTCGTGAGCGTGCGTCCCAATCTCGCGGTCGTCGTCACGCCGCCTGCAGCAGAACCGGTCGACTGGCGCACCGAGCGGCTCCTCGGCCTCATGGGGGATGGCTGGTTCGCAGGCGAGTGGGACAAAGCGCGCCAGTTGCTCTTGCCGCTCCCCGGTGGTCGATTGAGCCGCCTGTTGCGCTGCGTGGTCGAGGGGTGTCCGAGTGACCGCTACGGGTCGAACCTGCTCTGCCTCCGGCACCGGCGCCAGTTCGACGCCTCGACGTTCGACGATCTCGACGTGTGGATGACAGGCAGCCACCCCGCAGTCTTCAGCCGGCGCCGGGGCACCGACCAACCCTGCGTGGTCACGGGTCCCGACGCACAGGGCTGCCCGCGACCCGCCACAGGTCGCTTTCAGCTGTGCCAGACCCACGGCGTCAACTGGTGGAAGCAGCGCAGAAAGGGTCGTTCCTTCGAGGCGTTCCTCGCTGCTGCCGTGCCGTTGCCCGATCTCGGCCCATGCGCCGCAGCCTGTTGCTACCGTCGCGCTGCGGCACCCGAGAACGGGCTGTGCGTGCCTCACGCCCAGATCTGGCGAGCAGAAGGGCGCCCGGATGGACAGGCGTTCAGCACCTGGGCGGCGCGCGTGCGTCAGCCTGTCAACAGCCGAGTACTCAGCTTGCGTGGCCTCCCCGAGCTCGTGCGCCTGGAGCTCCTCTATGCGATCGGCTGCCGGGCAGCCGAGCAGGTGCGCGTGGTGACCGGCGGGATGCGCCCGTGGATCGACCGGCTGCGCACCTCGGAGGTGGGTTCGATCATCGAGTTCGACCTCGCAGAGCTCGACGGCATCGGGGATCGTCACTACGTGCGCTTCGCCCGCTTCAGCGTCGACCGAGTGCGCCTCGCATACAGCGACCCAGAAGCCGAGCGGGAACGAGACGTCTGGGACCTCCGCCTCTTCGGCCGACCGGGACGCAAGCGGCTCGACTTCCGCGCCATCCGTCAGCCGTGGCTGCGCGAGGCGGCCAAGGGCTGGGCTGCGGCCACCATGGGTCGGGTCGGTGACGGCGCGCTGGCCCACCGGGTGGGCTCGCTCGCGGCGTTCTCGGCGATACTCGCCGCTGGACCGGGCGGCGGCGAGGACCCCGGCGCCCTCGGGCGCGCTGACATCGAGCGCGTCCTTGTTCGTGTGCGCTCCTCTCAGTTCCCCGCCAAGGACCGGCCCTGGGGCACCAAGGCAAAGGCGGCGCTCATCGAAGAGTCAAGCCTCGTCCTGCGCGAGGCGCGCGAGCTCGGGTTGCTCGAAGACCTCGGACCCACCTTCGCCTTCCGCCGCGGTGACCGGGCGCCGAGGGCAACCGACGAGCCCCCCGGGCGCGCCCTGCCCGCCGCGGTCGTTGCCCAGCTCGACGCCCACCTCCACCTCCTCGCCGCGGTCCCTGGCCTCGGCATCCTCGGCGATCACGCCGGCGCGGTCGCGGTGCTCTCCTACGAGCTGCTGAAGGGCACCGGGCGACGGGTGGGAGAGGTGGCGAGCCTGCGGCTCTGCTGCCTCGAGGTCGACGAGCACGGCAAGGACGTCTTGGTCTACGACAACCACAAAGCGGGCCGGATGGGACGGCGCCTTCCCCTGGCTGACTCTGCACTCGTGGCCGCGATCCGCGCGCAGCAGACCTGGGTGCGCTCCACGTTCCCCGACGGCGCGCCAGAGCGGCTGTGGCTGCTGCCCCGGCCGCACAAGAACTCCGACGGCACCAACCACATGAGCACCGGCCTCATCAACGCGTGGTTGCGCTCGTGGATCGATCGGATCCCCTCGATCGATGCCGGTCCCTCTGAGCACGGCGAGCCGGTCCCCTTCGAGCGGGCCGCAATCCAGCCCCATGCCTTCCGCCACACCTACGCCCAGACCTTGGCCGACCAAGGTGTGCCCGCACCGGTGCTGCGCGACCTCATGGATCATCGGAGCCTTTCCGCCACGCTCGGGTACTACCGGGTGGGAGACGCCCGCAAGCGAGCGGCTATGGAGCTCTTGGCGCGCCACACGGTGGACAACCGCGGGCTCACTCGACCCGTCGCAGACACGCCGTCGGGACTCACTCATCTTCGCGAGTCGCTCGCCTGTGTGGCCGTGCCGATGGGCAAGTGCTCCGAGCCCACCAACGTGCGCGCCGGCGGGCAGGCCTGCCCCATCCGCTACCAGTGCGCGGGCTGCCCGCACTTCGAGTCCGACCCCTCCTACTTGCCGGAGCTGCGCGCGTACGCCGACGAGCTTCGCAAAGAGCGAGAGGCGATGCTGGCTGCCGGCGCAGCTGACTGGGCGGTCGCGCACGTCGTGCGCCAGCTCGAGGTCATCGTCGATCACGTCCGCACGCACGAGAAGCTCCTCGGCGATCTCGCCGACGACGAACGCGCGGCGATCGAGGAGGCCTCCGCGACGTTGCGCAAGGCGCGCCAGTCGGTCCCCGTCGCCTTCGGACGCCGCAGGAGCGAGCATGGCTGACAACAGCACTGTGCTGCGGCGCGCCCGGCGCCACGACGGCCGCGTCAAACGTGAACGGGCCCTCGAAGCCGTCGTCGCTGTGGAGTCCTCGGGCGAGCCGATCAGCTTCCCGGCCGTCGCGCGGCGAGCGGGAGTCTCGGTCTCGTTCCTCTACGCCGACGCCGAGCTGGCTGGTCGCATTGCCACGGCACGGGACCGCCAGCGCCAGGCGGGGAGGGACCGCGCCTGGCAGCTCCCGGCTCGCTCGCTCGTCACCGGGCAGAGTCTGCGCACCGAGCTCACCAACGCGAAGGACCAAGTGCGTCGCCTCACCGAGGAGGTCGCGCTCCTGCGCGAACGCCTGGCTCGCCAGCTTGGAGCGGACGCCGACGTCGCGCACGGCAGAGCGCTCGCTCCAGTGCTTGACGAACTCGAACAGCGTGCAGCTGAGCTCGAGGCCGAGAACCACCGACAGCGCGAGCAAATCACGCAGCTCGAGGCCGAGGGCCGCGAGCTCGTCGAGACCCTCGACGCCGCGCGTGCCATGAACCGGGAGCTCATGAGCGAGCTGAACCGCCGGCCGTCCAGCGACCATGCTCTCCGGGCATCTCGCAGGTGAGGCCGACAGCTGTGTCGACTACGTCCACGACACTGGCGACGCCCATCTACCAGCACAGACTTGTCTGAGGACAATAGAACGGCGGCGACCATCTGGTCGTCGCCCAGGACCCGGCCCCAGCTGGCGATCC
>JAJYUP010000173.1 GCA_021792455.1 Actinomycetes bacterium
AGGGAGATCGGCTGACTGCGGGTCGATTCGCGCACCGCAGGGGGACGGCTGGACAGGGGGCAGGAGAGCGCAGGGAGCAGGGCGCAGGGGAGGGGATCACAGGTGAGCCAAGCACAGGCAGTCGGTTGAGCACAGGGGCAGTCGGTTGATCGAGAAGGCCCAGGTTCGCTCGAAGCAGGGCCGAAGCGGATGGCTCCTCATCGCCGCCTACTCCCTGCTTGCCGGCGCGACGCAGATGCTGTGGCTCACCTACGCTGCGATCACGAGCTCGACTGCGCGACGCTATGGCGTCTCTGAAGAAGCCGTCGGCTGGCTTGCGCAGATATTTCCCCTGCTGTATGTGGTGCTTGCGATCCCTGCCGGACGGCTGCTCGATGTCCGATTCCGGCCGTCTCTTGGGATCGCCGGCGCCTGCGTCGGCGCCGGCGGGTTGTTGCGGCTTGGTGGGGAGACCTTCGCGTTTGCGCTCGCTGGGCAGGTGCTCATCGCGCTTGCCCAGCCTGTTGTGATGAGCGCGATCAGCAAGGTCGCCGGCAGCTGTCTGCCCGCTCACCAGCGTCCTGCAGGCATCGCTGTCGCCTCTGCTGCGAGCTTCGTTGGGATGTTGATCGCGCTGCTGCTTGGGCCTGCGCTTGGAGGCGCGCACCTCATGCTGCTGCTTGGAATCGAGGCAGGCATCGGCGTCATCGGCGCCGTCTGCCTCGCGTTCGCGCTGCTTGCACCGCCGACTCAGGAGGGCGAGAGCGCCGCCGTCGAAGGCAGCGTCGCGCTCGCTCTCTGGCGCAGGCGGGAGTTCAAGGTGATCTGCGCGCTCGTGTTCCTCGGCTTCGGCGTCTTCGTCGCGATCGCCACCTGGCTGCAGACGCTGCTGCACCCCGCTGGGGTCTCTGAAACGGTCTCAGGAATCCTGCTCGTCGGCATGCTGATCGCGGGCGTGCTCGGCAGCGCGGTGCTGCCGCCTCTGCTCGAGCGGCGGCGGGCGGAGCGCGCCTTCATGGTCTCCGTGGTGCTCGTCGGGGTTCTTGGCAGCCTCGTGCTTGGCCTGTCCTCCTCGATCGTGCCAAGAGTGCTTGCGATGGTCGCGTTCGGCGTCACGCTGCTGCCTGCGCTGCCTGTGATGCTCACCCTCGCCGAGCGCCTCGCCGGCCCCCACGCCGGCACCGCCGGCGCGCTCGTGTGGCTTGCGGGCAACCTCGGCGGCCTCGTCGTTGCGCTGATCGTGCAGGCGCTCGTGCACCACCCGCTTGGCGCATTCCTCGCGCTCTGTGTGATCGGGCTCCTTGGGCTGCCGTTCGCGCTGAGGATGGACCGCGTGCTCGACGCCGTCTCAGCAGTTCAGCGGCAGCTCGTCCGAACGGCCCTCGCCCCTGCGGAGGCCCAGATCACGCGAACGGCTCTCGCACCTGAGGACGTCTAGGCAGGCAGGCCTGAGCCCACGCGAGCGGCTCTCGTCGCCGGGGGGAGGCCCAGATCGCGACCCGCTCGTGGGCAGATCAGAGGAGAGCCTCAGGAGACTATGAACACGTGGAGGTGCCGGGGACCATGCACCCCCTCGACGCGCCTGAGCTCGATGTCCGATGTCGCGGATGGGCCCGAGATGAAGGTGAGGGGCTGCGTCGCGACGGTGGGGCGCAGGCGCTCGATCGCTTCAGGGACGAGGTCGACGATCTGCTCTGTCCCGACGATGCAGAGGTGCCGATCAGGCAGCAGAGTCAACGCCCTGCTGCCTGAGAGCGGCCCGCAGTCGAGCACGATCGTCCCTGTCTGGGCGATCGCAAGCGCGCATCCAGTGAGCGCAACGCCTATCTCTTCGAGCTGCCCGCGGTTGAGCTTTCGCTCGTCGAGGAGCGCGACATCATCGAGTTGCAGCTGCTCTGCGAGGATCTTTGGGGCGGCGATCCTGTCGATGCCTGCCCCTGCGCATCTCGCCTCGATCGCGCCGCCCAGCTCGCTCCGTCTGAGTCGCTGCACGCCCGCCCGATAGTCAGCGAGGTTCTGCGTGAGCTCCTCTGCGAGCTGGCGCGCATCGCGCGAAGAGCGGCGCCTGTAGGAGGGCTCGATCTCGACCGCTGGACCTGCTCCGCGCGTCCGATCGGCGAGTGCCGCCCTGATCCGCATCAGGATCTCCTCACGTGCGTCGCTCATTCGTTGCCCTTCGATCACCTGCGAGATCGCTCTTGCCGGCTCTGGTCCCCCGACTGCGACTGCCACCAGTCGCGAAAGCTCTGGTGCGGCGGCACAGGCAGATCCCTGCTCGTGCTCCAGCGGGCAATCAGCGCTGGCCTTCGCAGGTGGCGCCCTCTTGGGATGAGGCGAAGGAGCAGGCGCCCAAGGCGCTGTGAGAGCTCGTAGGCGCGCCTGTGAGAGAAGAGGAGCGCGGTGCCGCGCATCGCTGCCCGCTCGCCGAGGCGCGACGCCCCCGTCGCGCCTCGCTTCCCTTCAACATCCACTGAGCGAAGGTGCAAGAGCACGCGAGGGATGTCGATCTTCACCGGGCAGACCTGATAGCAGGCGCCGCAGAGCGTCGAGGCATAGGGCAGCGAGCTCGTGCCCTGCATGCCTGTGAGCATCGGTGTGAGGATCGCCCCGATCGGGCCAGGGTGGACCGACCCGTAGGCGTGTCCGCCGACGCGACTGTAGACGGGGCAGACGTTGAGGCAGGCGGAGCATTTGATGCAGGCGAGCGCCTGCCTGCCGACCTCGTCGGCGAGCACGTTCGTGCGCCCGTTGTCGAGCAGGATCAGGTGCATCTCCGACGGGCCCTCAGCATCCGTGAGGCCGCTCCACAGCGATGTGTATGGGTTCATCCGCTCCGCGGTTGAGGAGCGGGGCAGCAGCTGGAGGAGGACCTCGAGGTCGTGAAAGCGCGGGATCACCTTCTCGATGCCCATGACGCAGATGAGGACCTCAGGCATCGTGAGGCACATGCGCCCGTTGCCCTCCGACTCGACGAGTGCGAGGGTGCCTGTGTCGGCGGCGGCGAAGTTGACCCCTGTGATCGCGACCTTCGTGTGCAGAAGCCGCGGGCGCAGGTGCGCTCGCACGAGCTGCACGAGCTGATGAGGGTCCTCGCTGAGGCTCTGATCCGCCTGAGGCAGGGTCCGAATCAGCAGGTCGCGGATCTGAGCCGCGCTCTTGTGCAGCGCAGGCACGAGGATGTGGGATGGCCGCTCCTTCGCGAGCTGCACGATGAGCTGGGCGAGGTCAGTCTCGAAGGCGGATATGCCCGCTGCGGAGAGCGCCTCGTTCAGCCCGATCTCCTCAGTCGTGATCGACTTCGCCTTGATCACCTCTCTGACGTCGTGAGCCTCGACGATCCGCGTGACGATCGCGCACGCCTCCTCGCCGTCGCGCGCCCAGTGAACGACGCCTCCCGCGTGCGCGACGGACGCCTCGAGCGCGAGGAGATGCTCGTCGAGGTGATGGAGCGCCTGCAGCCTGATTGAGCTGCCAGCTCGACGCAGCTGCTGCCAGTCAGGCAGCTCGCTGCTCGCGGCGGCCGTCTTGCGAGCGATGAGTGCACTCGCGCGGGCGAGGTTGAGTCGCAGCTGCGAGTCGGCGAGCTGCCGAGCCGCCTCCTTCTCGAACGGCCCTGCGAAGGCGAGGGGCTCGTGGGGCGCCGCCGTCTGCCTGATGGGCTGCGGGCGAGGCGCTGCCTTTGCCCCTGCGCTTCGCGCTGCCCTTGCCCCTGCCCTAAGCGTTGCCCTGTGCGCTGTCATCGAAGGCTCCCGCCAGCCGTGCTCGCGAGGATCTCAGCGAGGTGCATGACGCGGATGCCCGCTTTCTGCCTCGCAAGCGCGCCGCCTATCTGCATGAGGCAGGAGCTGTCAACAGATGTGCACACCTCCGCTTTCGCGCGGAGGATCGCCTGTGCCTTCTCTGTGAGGATCGCGCTCGATACGGCGGAGTTGCGCACTGAGAACGTGCCGCCAAAGCCGCAGCAGCTCTCTGAATCCTCGATGTCGACGAGCGTGAGGCCGTCAACGGCGGAAAGCAGGCGGAGCGGTCGCTCGCCGAGGGCGAGCGACCGCAGGCTGTGACAGCTCGGGTGGTAGGCGACGCTGTGTGGGAAGCAGGCGCCGACGTCGAGCACTTTCAGCTGATCGACGAGCAGCTCAGAGAGCTCGAGGACTCTGGGGCAGAGCGCGGCGATATCGCTTGCGAGCGCGCTGTCCTGCGCTGTCTCTGCAAGAGCCTGATAGTGGTGGCGCACCATCGCGACGCATGAGGCAGATGGGGCGAGCACGACATCGGCGTCTGCGAACACCGCAACGAAGCGGCGCGCGAGCAGGAGCGCCTGCCTCCGATGTCCAGAGTTGAAGTGCATCTGACCGCAGCAGGTCTGCTCCTTCGGGAAGCAGACGTCGACGCCAAGGCGTGCAAGCAGATCCACCGTCGCCACCCCCGCCTGCGGGAACAGCGTGTCGGTGAGGCAGGTGATGAACAGGGCGACCATGAGGTGAGGCGGAGGGACTGTAGTTGACGGCGGCGTCCTCTGGGGGTGCGTCGGCGGTGTCCTCTGAGGGTGACTCCGCGGCGTCCTCTGAGGGTGCGTCCGCGGCGTCCTCTGAGGGTGACTCGGCGGCGGCGTGCAGGGGGTCCTCG
>JAJYUP010000174.1 GCA_021792455.1 Actinomycetes bacterium
GACCTGCAGCGGGCGCTGCAGCTCATCGACGAGGCTCCCGACGTTCGTGCCTGCGTGCTGACCGGATCTGGCCGCGCCTTCTCCGCCGGAGGCGACATCGCCGACTTCGATGCTCTCACAGACGCTGAATCCCACCGTCGCCAGGTGCGGATGGCTCTCGAGGCCTTCCACGCCGTAGAGCAGGCTCAGACCGTCGTGATCGCGGCCGTGAACGGTCTGGCCTACGGCGGCGGGACTGAGCTCACGCTCGCCTGCGACATCGCGCTTGCATCGACTGAGGCGACATTCGCCTTCAAGGAGGTGACGGTCGGCCTGATGCCGGCTTTCGGCGTCGTCCGTGCGCCTGAGGTGATCGGCCGCTCTTGGAGCAGCTGGCTCGCGCTCAGTGGCGGCGAGCTCGACGCGCAGCAGGCGCTGCGCATAGGCCTCATCCAGCAGGTGGCGCCGGCGGAGCGTCTGCTCGATGAGGCGATCTCCCTCGCGGAGGTGGTCGCGAGCCGTCCGCCACTTGCGGTGCGCACGGCGAAGCAGTTCATCAACCGCCACTCCGCCGCTGGCCTGAACGAGGCGATCGAGGCGACCGCGATGCTCTACAGCGACCCGCTCTGCAGGAAGCTGATCAAAGCGTTCGTCTCCAGAGATGCAGCTGTCTCCAAACGCACCTCCAAGGCGGGCTGAGCGCAGAAGGCCGCTCGCTGTGAAGGGAGCAGACAGGGGCATGTGATCCGAGATCGGTCGGGACAGGGAGGTGCGGGCCAGGCGGGCGCGCAGGCGGCGCCCAGCGGGGCATGTGATCCGAGATCGGTCGGGACGGTGAGAGCTCTACTCGATCGGCTCGGACTGGGGGGACTGTTCCGCGGCCGATCGCCCCGACGGAATCGCCTCACCAGTCGCGGCTGGGCGCCCGTCGAGCGTCTCCCCAGGCTCCAAGCCCCAGAAGGCGCGATAGGTGGCGAAGCCCTCCGGCAGTGAGCCTCTGCCGAACGACGCGTTTCCATGGACCTCACCATGCGGCCAGTCCATCGGCTCCTGGTGGCGGGGATGGACCGGCAGCGGCAGGCCCCACCAGAGCAGGTGACGTCGCGTCTCGAACCGCCAGACGCCGTCTGGACCGCGCACGTAGCGATCCTGGTAGAGCACCATCTGCTCCACCCACGCGCTGGTCCGGTCCGTCTGTGCCCAGCAGTAGACGTGGCCGCGAGCATGGCTTGGATCGTCGAACTCGATGAGGTGGTTTGCGACGAGATGCACCGACGCCGTTGAGCTGCGGAAGAAACGATCCACTCCGTCTGCGAAGGTGTGATGATCCATGTCCGGCGGCTCGGCGCGCTCGGCGCGCGGCGACCAGAGCTCCGCAAAGCGCTCGAGGTCGCGGGTGTCGATGTACAGGGCGTAGCGCAGCGGCAGGTCCCTTATCTGCGAGATCGACCACAGGCGCTCGAGCTTCTCTGCATCAGTCGGCGTGCTCATCGCTGCGCCCCTCGCGATGCACGAAGCTTCGGAGCCGCCGTGATCCCTGCGGCTTGCAGCTCCGCGGTGATCTGCTCGCGCAGCACGAACTTCTTGATCTTCGTTCCCGACATCGGCCACTCCTTCACGATTCGAACGTACCGCGGCACCTTGAATGTTGCGATCTGGCCGAGGCAGTGGTCGATCAGCTCGCGCTCCGTCGCAGAGCGGCCGGGCGCAAGCTCGACGAACGCAGCCGGCACCTCGCCGTAGTACGCGTCCGGCGCGGCGACGACCTGCGCGATGTTGACCGCTGGGTGAGTGCGGAGGAACCCCTCGACCTCTGCGGCTGCGACGTTCTCGCCGCCGACCTTGAGCATGTCCTTCAGGCGCCCCCTGAACGAGATGCGGCCGCAGGCGTCGAGCAGACCGAGGTCGCCGGTGTGAAACCAGCCCTCCTCGTCGATGAGCGCCGCCGTGAGCTCCGGCGCCTTGTAGTACCCGTCGAAGCGGCTGACTCCGCGCACGAGTATCTCGCCCTGCGTGCCCGGCGGGCACTGCTCGCCGCTGTCCGGGTCGACGATCTTGGCCTCCATCCCCGGCAGCGGGTGACCGCAGGTGAAGAGTCGGCGCTCGAGCGGGTCGTCGATGACGGTCATCGAGAAATGGCCTGAGACCTCGGTGCAGCCGTAGTTCGCGAGCTGGATGGCATGTGGCACCCGCTCCTGCAGCGTGCGCAGGAGCTCCGGTGAGCCGGCGTTGAGGAGCACCCGCAGGTGGCTGAGGTCCGCCTCCGCGAAGGATGGATGGTCGAGCACGCGCAGCCAGATCGTCTCGAAGGTTGGGATCGCGTGGGTGCAGCGCTCATTCTCGAGCTGTTCGACGGCGACCGCTGGATCGAAGCGTCCCGCATGGCAGAAGCTCGCGCCTGAGGAGAGGCACGCCAGCAGCGTTGCGATGCCGCCGTTGTGAAAGAGGGGGAGCGGGCACCAGAAGGTGTCCCCAGGCGCGAGCCGGTAGCGGGTGAGTGCGATGCTGCGGCCCTGGCGGGTGAACGCCTCATGGCTGAGCAGGCATCCCTTCGGCTCCGCAGAGGTGCCGGAGGTGTACATGAGGAAGGCTGGGCGGCTGAGCGGGATGGCGAGGCGGCGGCGGTCGAGCTCCTGCGGCGGCAGCGCTGCGCCCGCTGCCTCGAGCTCACGGAGCGCAGCCATGCCGGGTCGGCTGGCATGCGCACCTCCGATCAGAAGCACGCGCCGCAGACGGGGAGCGTGCTGCAGTTTCAGAACGGCGCCCGAGGCCTGCGCCAGATCCGGGAGGGCGGCGCTGAGCCGGCCGATGAAGTCGAGCGCCTCGTCAGCGTGATCGCTGGTGATGAGCAGCGTGAGGTCGGAGTGGCAGATGAGGTGTCTGAGCTCAGCTGCGCGAAAGCGCTCGTTGATGGGAACGATCGTGGCGCCGAGCTTCGCGATCGCGAACATGCTCGCGAGCATCTCGAGGCCAGCCTCGAGCAGCACGCCGATGTGCTCGCCGACCTCTGCGCCTGCTGCGATCAGCGCGCGTGCGATCACATCAGAGCGCTCGTCGAGCTCCGGCAGGGTCATGCGCTCGCCGGGAAAGATCACCTGCGCCTGCGGCCACTGCTGCGCCGCATCGGAGAGCAGATCGCCGAGAGTGCTCGCCCGTGTGGTGTATCTGCTCACCTGCCGCTCACTTGATGACGATCGGGTTGACGGGGGCTCCGGCGCCTTCGACGACGCGCAGCGGCGCTGCTGCGTAGAGAAAGTCCCACTGTCCGTCCTGCGCGCAGTCATCAGCGAGTTGGTCGAGCGCGACGATCTCTGAGAAGACGATCCCGAGATTCACCATGAGCGCGATGTGGAGCGTCGCCACCCATCCCGTCTGCGGATCCTGCGTGATCTCGTTGGCGATCGTGTCCGTGACGAGGCAGACGATGTCGTGCTCGTGGAACCAGTCGACGAGCTGAGGCGAGTAGGCGAGCCCAGGCTCAGAGAAGGGTTTGACGTAGAAAGCCTCAGGCCCTCGCTCGTAGAAGACGCCGATCCAACCTGTGCGCAGCAGCAGGATGTCGCACTTTTGCACCTCGACGCCCTGCGCTGCGGCTGCGCCCTCGAGATCCTGCACCGTGACAGCGTCGCCCGGCCCGAGCGAGCGCTCTCCTCGGTGGCGCGCGATGTCCAGCAGCACACCCCTGCCGACGATGCCATGTTCGGCGATGCGCTCGACGCTGCAGTGGCGCAGGCCGCCGACGGTGCTCTGTGCGGGATAGCCGTTGTAGAGCTCGTCGCCGAACCACATGTGTCCGAGCGCGTCGACCTGCGTCGAGCCCTGCAGGTACATGCCGATCCAGTCGTCCGCGAACTCGGAGTCGCCGGGATAGCGGCGTCGACGCTCGGCACTGAAGTGGCTCTTGTCGACGGTCATGTGCTTCTCTGGGGCGGCGCGGCCAGGCCAGACCGGGTCGCCACCTGGGCTGCCGATCGGAATCGCGAGCGTGAAGACCTTGCCGCTGCGAACGTGGCGGACCGCCGCGAGGACCTGCTCGGGCGTGAGCAGGTTGAGAGCGCCGATCTCGTCCTGATCGCCCCACCTGCGCCAGTTGCGGGGCGATTGGCGCAACAGCTCGCCTATGTCGTGGTGCTCACTCATCTCGGTCCTCCCTGATTGGTCTGTACTTGGGGTGGACCCCTATCCCCGTCTCGATGAAGCCGTGGCCCTCGACGCCGTCGAGCACGCATGCTCCGCCATTGTCGTTCTGCCCGTTGAGCTGCTGAAGCGTTGCGGCTCGACTCGTCTCGTAGCGCCTATAGCCGAGGGGGGGCCAGTCCGGGTCCTCGTGGTATCCGCAGGCAGCGAGGTGCATCCGCGCGTCGACCTCGAACTCGAGCTTGCGCTCACGTCCTGATGAGCAGCTGAGCAGAAGGCGACCGCCTTGGCACAGCCGGCGATCGTCCAAGTCGAGGTCGTGCTCTATCCCTGTGATCGTGTCGAGGATGCCAGACGGGCCTGCGAGCCATCCGTTGGTGAACGCCCTCTTGCCGGAAGCGGACTCATAGAGCAGGTACCAGAGTGCGAAATCCGGCAGCTCGTGAGCGCCGAACAGGACGAGTCCGCGTCGT
>JAJYUP010000175.1 GCA_021792455.1 Actinomycetes bacterium
CCGACCGCGAGGCTGAGGCCGAGCAGCACTTCCTTGACGGTGATGAGCGCGTTTCTCCAGAGCAGGCCCGCGCTGTTGACGGCGGCAGTCGCGATCGCGTGCGGCGCGGGCAGCAGCGCCGGGTCTACGCCGCCGAGATCGACGTAGAGCTCCCAGGCGGTGAGCAGCGCGAGAAGCAGGAACAGGGGCGGCAGGATGCTGCTTGCCCTCCTCTTCATCGGCGTCCTCCCGCCGGCTCGAGGCCGAGTGCGATGAGGGCGCGCTCGCGCAGCGCAAGCACGGCCTCGTCAGAGCGGGCGCGGGGATGCGCGAGAGCGACCTCGATGTCGGCGAGAACGCTTCCCGGGCGCGCGCTGAGCACGATGACCCTGTCACCGAGGAGCACCGCCTCCTCGACGTCGTGGGTGACGAGCACGACGGTGCGGGGCTGCTGCTGCAGAACCTCTGAGAGCCAGCTCTGCATCTCGATCCTCGTGATCGCATCAAGCGCTCCGAAGGGCTCGTCGAGACACAGCAGAGGTCGACCAGACATGAGCGTCCGCAGGAACGCGACGCGTTGGCGCATCCCTCCAGAGAGCTCCCCCGGCCTCGCCCTCTCGAACCCCGCAAGACCGAGGCGGGCGAAAAGGGGGTGGGTCTTCTCTCGTGCTTCCGCGCGCCTGGCGCCGGCGATCCTGAGCGGCAGCGCGGCGTTGTCGAGCGCGCTGAGCCACGGCAGCAGCAGGTCGCGCTGGGGCATGAGTGCCGCCTGCGGTGCGGTGATCGACCCCTCGCTTGGCTGCTGAAGGCGACAGAGCAGCTCGAGCAGCGTGCTCTTGCCGCACCCACTTGGGCCAACGATCGCAACCGTCGTGGAGGGGTTGATGGTGAGGCAGACGTTCGACAGCGCTTCAACGCAGCCGCCTGAGCGGTCGGTGAACCACCTGCTCACCCCCTGCAGCAGGATCCCCTCACCCTCGCTCTGATCTGCGGCAGGTGGTGCAGCCCGGCGATCATCCCCCTGCGCTGCGCCAGGTGAGACGGCCTCCGACCAGACTGCCGCCTGCGCTGCGCCAGGTGAGACGGCCTCCGACGCGCCTGCCGCCTGCGCTGCGCCAGGTGAGACGGCCTCCGACCCGACTGCCGCCTGCGCTGCGCCAGGTGAGACGCCATCTGCGGCGGTGTCCTTCTGAGCTGTTGCCGGCACTGCGCTCCCTTCGCGGGCATTACCCCACAGGTTCGAAGGGTCGGCGCCAGGTGAGCCTCTGCTCTCGGGCGCCATCTCAGCCGACCTTCCCGTCAGCCCCCCTGTGTCTATCCGCGAATGGTATCGCGGCGCGCAGGGACGGCGCGCGCCGAGAGGCGGCCCTGTCCATCTGCATTTGAGAGCAGCCCTGGCGGGAGTTGGCAGCTCGCCGGCCGCCGGGACTGCTCGAGCAGGTGCGGGCATCCGTTTCACCTCTCACCGACCGCCAACCAGCACGAGGCGATCGACGCCCTCGAGCTCGCGCTCGCCGACTGGCAGGACCTGTTCGGGCATGCGCTGATCGAGGGTCCGCACCAGGGTGCGAGCCGAAGGCCAGGATGGGTCAGGTGAGCGCGGCCTTCCCACCTGCAGGCACGAGCGCCTCTTCATGGAGCAGATCGAGAACGCCCTCGTGCTCGCGCGCCATCTCGAGGAGCGCCGGCGCACACACAGCGAGCTGCGGCCACACGAAGCCCTGGCGTGGAGCTGCCCTGCTGAGGTCCACCGAGGCCCTTCGGACCCGACACGGCCGCACCTGGCAGACGACCACCCCTGCGGGCGGCCATGAGATCGCGGCAGGCCAGGTGAGCGTCGAGGCGGACATTGCGATGATCCTCCGGGGCAGCCCTGCCCCGGAGATGATCGCGATCGAGCGGCGGGCGGCCGGGCTTTTCACCCGCAGGGCGGCCCAACGGGCCGAGCGCGCAGCGCTCGAGAGGTCCGCCGCCGCTGCCCGCAGGAAAGCAGCGATCATCACACACCAAGACGAGCCCAGAGCATGCCGAGGGCTTGACGCGGGACACGATCTGCGCAAATCGACATCGCACTGCCCGGCGGCCTCGCGAGCCGGTTCGCATTGACGTCGGTTGGCTCCACTCGGACAGGTATCTGCAGATTGCGCGGTCTGTCCGACTAGAACGCGGCGGTGATGCCTTGCCATTGCTCCTGCGTTGGACGTTGGGAGAGCTCGCGTTCGACTGCGTCGACGATCTCAGCGAACTGGCTGTGGTCGAGCGTCCGGACGAGCATCAGGCCGGCATGCGATCTCTGAGCTTCGGTCCACTGGCGCGCAAGCGGCGCGAAGTCGCGGCTGTTGCGAGTAGTGAGGATGCGCTGCTCCGCCGCCGCGAGCTCGAGCACCTCGGGACCTGGCAGGCCCTCATACGAGGCGTACTCAGCCAGCGCGAGGACGTCAGGCTTGTTCTTACGAAGCGGCGAGGCCACGCCACGTGGCGAGAGATTCGCGTCGAGCAGCAGCCGCAATCGAGGCTATGCCGCGGTCGAGAACTCGCTGAACGGGTACAGCTCGCGCCACTCCTGCGCAGAGCGGCGGTTCTGCGCGATCGCCTCAGCAACCTCATCCGGGTAGCTGGCGCGGTACGCGAGCGCGAGACGCACCTGACGCTCCACCAGATGCGTCTGCTCCAGCAGCCCCTCGATTGAGCCGAAGTCCTCGACCATCTGCACGATCTCCCAAACATCCAGGCCCGAGCCGACCACCCATGCGCGCCGGCACCGAAGGGCTGTGCCCCTCAGCGAACAGCTGCCGGGCGTAGGCGACGCGATCTCTCACTCCCACGTCCGGAATCCGCCTCCCAGGATCTCGAGCCCACAGGTCTTGCGCCTGAGCGCGCGCTCCAAGTCCCGCACGCGCTTGCGCAGCTCCACGAGCTCGGTGCGCTCCTCCTTCCCGGAAAGGCGCTCGGAGCCGCCCTGAAGCAGCTTCTCTCGCCACGTATAGAACAGGGTCTCCGAGATCTGGTGCTCGCGGCAGATCCCAGCGACCGATATCTCGCCGCGCAGCCCGGCGAGCACGATCTCGAGCTTCTGCGCGACCGTCCACGTGCGGTACCTCTTCTTCTCGCTCAACGTCGTTCTCCTTCGGTTGAGCGGCCCATCCTGGAAGGCACCCCGGAGGAGATCTCTCGGGTAGCCGGGGCGGTTGCCCGCCCCAGCTCCCACGGAACCGTACGTACGCTGTTCGTATACGGCTCTTCGGGACGGCGGGTTATGACCCCCGCCGCCGGCCGGTTTGCGACCTCGAAGTCATCCCCATAGCGCCAGTTGTGGCGATTCGGGGGCGATGATGTGCTGGCGCGCTTTGCGGTGCATCTCGACCAGGGCCACGACCCGCGTTCCCGAAAGAATGTTCTGTTCAGGCCGTGGTCCACAGCCGGGATGTGGCTCAGCGCCCACCAGGACCGATGGCCCTGATAGACCTGCCGCCACGCCGACCGCCGGGGGACGCCCAGCTTGACGAGGTTGCGTGCGATCGTTCGTTTGCGTCTCCAGTGACGCAGCAGAATCGCGCGCAACCGTCGCCGCAGATGGGCGTCGATCTTGCGCATCATCTGGATCTCCGCTGCGGAGGCGATCCCGAAGAAGCCGTGCCAGCCGCGCAGCCACGCGTTGATCCTGGCGATGCACGACACAAGCGTGTCTCCCCAGGTTCGCGGCGTGAGCTGCTTGACCTTCTGCATCGCGTTGCGCATCGTGCGCTCCGAGAGCAGCACCTCGACGATTCCAGACTGCGGGTCTAGTCGCAGCCGGAAGCCGAGGAAGTGGCGCTCCTCCGGGCGAGCGACGGCCGACTTGGCCTCGTTCACCTTCAGGCGCAGGCGCCGTTGGATGAACTCGGTCACGCTGGCCATCACCCGCCGCCCTGCCCGCTCGCTGCGGACGTACAGCTTTCCATCATCCGCATAGCGAACGAACCGGTGACCACGCCGGGCAAGCTCCCAGTCGAGCTCGTCCAGTACGATGTTCGACATCAACGGAGACAAGGGCGAACCCTGGGGAACGCCCTGCTCGCTGTCGATCACCGCACCGTCCGGCAGCACCACCTTGGCCTTGAGCATCCGCCCGATCAGCCCGAGCAGCCGCCGATCGCTCACGCGCTCGGCGAGCTTGGCGGTTAGCCGCTGGTGGCAGACGAGATCGAAGAACTTTTCCAGATCAAGGTCCACGACGTAGCTGCGGCCTGACGCAACTATTTCTTGCGCCCGCGCCACCGCCTGTTTGGCTGACCGTCCCGGCCGGAAGCCGTAGCTGTGCTCGCAAAAGCTCGCATCAAAACTGCGCTGCATGACCTGCAACATCGCCTGTTGCACCAGCCGGTCAATGACTGTTGGAATGCCAAGCTTGCGCATTCCTCCGTCCGGCTTGGGTATTTCCACCCGCCGTACCGGCTGCGGACGATAGCTGCCGTCAAGCAATTGCCCGCGCAGTTGCGCTTCGTGACGCTCGAAGTATTCGGCAAGTTTCTCAACCGTCATACCGTCCACTCCAGGCACGCCCTTGTTCGCTTGCACTTGCTGCAACGCTTTCCTCAGATTGCCTGCTTAACATAGCTAC
>JAJYUP010000040.1 GCA_021792455.1 Actinomycetes bacterium
GCGCCGCCGTCGCCGCGGGACTCAGCGCCGCGCTTGGGCTCGCGGTTGGCAAGATCATCTCGGAGCTCTACTATCGGGCGCGCCCGTTTGTCGCCCATCCGCGTCTGGTGCACCTGTTCGAACCGCATGCGGCGGACGCCAGCTTCCCAAGCGACCACGCGACCGCGGCCTTCGCGATCGCGGTCGCGATCCTGCTGCGCAAGCGGCTCGCGGGCCTCATCGTGCTGCTCTTCGCTGCGATTCTCGGGTTCGCGCGCGTCGCGCTTGGGTTCCACTACCCAACCGATGTCATAGGTGGTGCGGCGATCGGTACGGCGGCGGCGCTGCTTTTGTGGGTGCCGCCTCTGCGGCGCGCCGTCGATCGGATCTCCGACTTCGCCGGCGGACTCTGGGACCGCATTCTCGCGCGCCTGTTGCCGCGGAGGATCGACCTCGGGGTCTGATCTGGCGCCGAACGGGGGTGAAGGCGGCCCTGCACCTCGATCGGCTGGCATCTCCGCCTGACCGTCTCGGACTCTCACTCCGAGTGCTGGCATCCCCGCCGCATCGGCCATCATGAAAGCGGATGCAATCACCGAGTCCTCAGCAGCGCCGCAGCCGTCCGCGCGCGGCGCGGATGTTCGATACGCGCAGCGAGTCCTGGCGGGAAGCGGGTCTGCTGCGCCAGGTCAGCCCTCGGGCGGTCCGCAGGGCGCGCTTCGAGACTGTGCTGCTGCTCCCGCTCTTCGTCGCGATCGTCGTCGTCTACGACCACCTCCAAGCGCTCATCGGCAAGAAGGCCTACGGCGAAGTGAGAGTGCCCGTTCAGGTCGTAGTCGTCATTGCGCTCGTCATCCTCGGCTGGGTCGTCGCACGGGCGATCGGCCGGGCGGTTGGGCCTGCGCTGTTCAGGCGACTCGAACCTGCGACGGCGGGGCCTGTCGGATTTCTCGTTCGCCTCGCGACCATCCTGCTCACGTTCGTCATAGCGCTTGCGGTCGCTGGGCTGCACTGGCGGACGCTTGCGATCGGCGGCGCGTTCACCGCTGTCATCGTTGGGCTCGCTGCGCAGCAGACGCTTGGCAACGTCATCGCCGGCACGATGCTGCTGAGCGCAAGGCCTTTCCGCGTAGGGGACAGAGTCCTCCTGCAGGCCGGCATGCTTGGGGGCCAGGTCGACGGGGTCAGCGGCAGAGTCGAAGGCGTCGTCAGCTCGCTTGGGCTCTTCTACACGACGTTCCTCAGCGAGGATGCGACGATCCTCATCCCGAACGGGGTGGTGATGAGCGTGCTCGTCATCCTCCCGGATCAGGACAGACGCCGGGAGTCGGGCGCCCAGCGGGGATCGTCGCGCTCCGATCTCGCGGACGGCGATCTGTCCCTGCCTGAAGCGGAGTCGAAGGCGGCCCGCGCGCGACAGTCGCCGCCGATTGAATAGCGCATGAACAGGTGGCAGTCGTGCTCGTGAACGGATATCAACCGCAGCGGCACGATCTGCGCCGCCTCGATGCCAGACAGCAGCCTCTTCGCTCCCTTCTCGGCCGTCAGCTTTGGGGCGACGCACAGGAACAGCTCATCGATCAGGCCCGACATCAGCAGCTTCGATGCGAGCGTCGGACCTCCCTCACAAAGCACGCTGCGGACGTTCAGGCGCTGGCGCAGCGTTCGCATCGCCTGCATCAGGTCGATCTCTCCGCCGCGCGATGCGCGCAGGTACTGAACGCTCGCCGCAGTCGGCGGGATCTCGCCCTGCGCTGAGGTGATGAGTGCGATCCGTGCGCTCGGCTCGGCGAGCAGTGGAACCGTCTCCGTCGTCAGGTTCAGCGTCGCGCTGACTATGCAGGTCAGCGGCTCGGGTGCAAGCCCCATGCTCACACGCGCAGCGCGCTCCTCGTCGTTGCGGAGGATGCGGGCATAGCGCTCTGCCCGAGCGGTGCCCGCGCCGACTAGAAGTGCGTCTGCCGTCGTTCGCAGGCCATGGAGCAGCTCCCTGTCGGCTTCACCGCCGAGCGCGCCTGAGCGTCCCGCGAGCGTTGTTCTGCCGTCGACGCTGCTCACCATGTTCAAGATCAGGCGAGGCCGGTGCTGCTGCGCCGCCGACTGCGGAGAGTCGCGGTTTGAGGGCTGTGCGTGCAGGCTCGCGTGGATATCCGCTGCGATCTCTCGCACGCTCACCTCTGCCGAGGCGCTCCCGCTTTGGGGGGCCAGGCGCTGCAGCGTGAGGGTGCTCGTCTTCGTCGGCATCGCGGGCTCCGGTATACCAGCGTCGCGCCTGTTCCTGCAGGCGCGGGAGGATCGGATTTTCTCGATCTCGCAACAACTCTCTGCCCTGACGTGCTAAGTTCGTTGCGAATGGTCGCACCGACGAGGGGCGGCGAAACGAAGTGCAAGCAGACGCGCAGGCGAAGCTCGAGAAGCATCCTCCGCGTGGCAGCACGCACATGTAACGCGGAGGAGACCGCATGCCAACTGGCACCGTGAAGTGGTTCAGCGACGACAAGGGCTTCGGATTCATAACGCCTGACAACGGCGACAAGGATCTGTTCGTTCATCACACCGGCATCAACAGCGACGGATACCGCTCGCTGCAGGAGGGCGCGAAGGTGTCCTATGACGCCGAAGAAGGCGATAAGGGCCCGAAGGCCGTCAACGTAACGATGATCTGACAGGCGGCTGCCCGCGTCGAGCGCGCTCTCGCCTCGGCGGTTGCAGCATGCCGCAGGGGAGCGCCGCCGGAAGGCGGCTCTCGCCCACGAGTGAGCATTGAACAGAGGAGCCCGCCTCAGGCGGGCTCCTCTGTGTCTGCGTTGTGCGCGACTGTGCGGGTGATCCCCAAGCGGCCCGTTTCTGCCGTCGTCTCGAGTCGGTCTGGCGCGGGCGTGAGGCGGCGCCTGAACGCGAGGTCGCGCTGCAGCGCGGGGCGGCGGTGCGGCGAGGTGGCGCCGTGGGGTGCGCTCGTCCTTAATATCCCTGCCCTCAGCATCACAGCTCGAGCATCGTCGCGTCCTCTGCCCGCTGCAGCGCAACCTCTACGCCTTTGTCCTCGATTCTCAGATCGACTGGGTCGTCCGACCTCGACGCGCTCCCGGTCGCTGCTCCAGGGGCAGAGGGTCGCCAACGGATCCGTCTGCATCCTCTCAGGGTCCGCGGGCTTCGGCTCACAGCGCTCGTGCGCGCGCGGGCGTCAGACCGCTCCCAAGACTTCACGATCGCGCTGCCGCTCGTCATCCTGCTGTGCAGCCTGTTCGTCGTGCTGCTCGCCGCGAACGGGCCGAGCTTCCTCTCCGCGACCACGAGAGCGCACTTCTTCCCTCAGTGGATCGCCGGCCCGCTTGCCCGCTCGCTTCCGTGGTTCACTCCGAGCAACCGCACGCTCGAATCGATCTTCACGGGCGTCGTCATCGTCAGCTTCGCCAGCTACCTGCTTGGCGTCGCGCGCGTCTCGAAGCTCAGCGCCCGCTCGATCATCCTCACGATCCTCGCCGTCCAGCTCGTCTTCGTGCTCTCTCCGCCCCTCACGCTCACTGATGTGTTCAACTACATCAACTACGCGCGCATGGAGGTCGTCCACAACCTCGATCCATACGCGACGATCCCCGCGCTCGAGCCTCACCGCGATCCCGCCTTTGCGCTGTCCAACTGGCACAACCTGCTGAGCCCCTACGGTCCGCTGTTCACGATCCTCATGTTCGCGATCGTGCCGTTTGGCGTCGCCGCCTCGTTCTGGCTCGCGAAGATCTCGCTCGCGATCTGCAGCCTCGCCTGCCTGTGGTTCATCTCGCGCTGTGCTCAACTTCTGCAGGTCGATCCGAAGAGGGCTCTCTTCTATGCCGGGCTCAACCCGCTCGTGCTGCTCTGGGGCCTTGGCGGCGACCACAACGACCTCGCGATGATGTTCTTCATCCTGCTCGCTCTCCACCTGCTGCTGCGTGGCACCCCGCCGTCTGTGCGCTCCTCCATCGGCGCAGGTCAGCCGCAGCCCGTCGAGCCAGGCCCCTTCACAAGAGAGGCGACGTTCAAAGACCCCGTGTCGAAAGATGCCGCGCTGAAGGACCCCGCGCTGAAGGACCCTGCGCTGAAAGACCCTGCGCTGAAGGACCCCGCGCCGAACGACGCCGCGCTGCAAGACCCCCGACTGAAAGATGCCAGGCTCGGCCGCCTGCGTCAGATTCCCTTCACAGTGCTGCTCAGACCTCTCTGGCTCGAGCTCGCAGCGGGCGCTGCGCTCGCTGCCGCGGTGTTCGTGAAGGCCTCAGCGGGCATCATCATCCCCGTCATCATCGCGGGTCTCCTTCGCACGCCGCGGCGTGCGGTGCAGACGATCCTTGGCGGACTGCTCGCGACAGTCTCACTCGGCCTCGTCAGCTACCTCGTCTTTGGCGCACATCTGCCGGGCATCGGCACCCAGGGCAGCATCGTCACGGACTTCAGCCTGCCGAACCTGCTTGGTCTCGCCCTTGGCCAGGGCGGCGAGACCCACACGCTCCGGACGCTGCTGCTTGCAGCGCTTGTCCTTGCCGTTCTCGGCTGCTGCATCGCCGCCTTCCGCAGCGGTGACTTCATCTCCTGGTCTGGGTGGGCGACGATCGCGCTGCTCGTCACGCTCGCCTGGGTGCTGCCCTGGTACATCGTGTGGGTGCTGCCGCTTGCGGCGCTCTCGCGCTCGCGACGGCTTCACATCGCCACAGTTGCGATGTGCGTCTATCTCATCGTCGTGTGGGTGCCATCGAGCTCGCAGTTGTGGAAAGCGATCGGCTTCGAACCTCAGCAGACCGTCGTCGGCCAGGTCAACCACCGCTACGTCAACGAACTGCTGCACTGAGCTCTGTGAGGGCAGGTGCCTGCACAGCTTCTGTGGCAGATCCCTGCGGAGCCGTGAAGTCAGATGCCTGTGGAGCGCGGGGAGTGCGCCGCCGTGCTAGCGCTCCGCGACCTCCTCGTCACCGTCTCGATGCAGAGGGCGCCCTTCAGCGGCCCAGCGCACCAGCCCTCCTGACATCGTGTAGGCGTCGAACCCAGCCGCTCGGAACGCTTCAGCCGCCATCTGGGAGCGTTCTCCCACCTTGCAGTAGAAGATCACCGCCCGCTCGCGCGATACGGTCGGGGCGGCCTCGACGAGATCGCCCAGGCGGATGTGGCGTGTCCCCTCGATGTGTCCAGCGGCGCGCTCCTCGTCCTCGCGCACGTCTATCACCTCTGGCCGAGAGGTGCCCGCGTCGGCCAGTGACGCCTGCACCTCAGCTGGATGCAGCTCGATGCCTCGACTGCCTGCCTGCACACCCATCCTCTTCAGGTTAGCTGCCCGCTTCGACGCGAGTGCCGGGGACGTGCAGGAGGGCACCCGCAGTCGCTGTTTCAGTGCTTGGTGCCTCAGGCCGGCGTCATGCCGCTCGTCGAGGAGCGCCGATCACTAGCATCAGCAGGACCATGGAACAAGTGACCGCAGACGTCTACACGATTCCCCAGGAGCACCTCGATCTCTGCGAGACGATTCGCAAGATCGCGCAGGAGAAGATCGCGCCCAGGTCAGCTGAGATCGACGAGAAGGCTGAATATCCCTGGGATATCCGGAAGGTCCTCGCTGAGCAGGACATCCTCGGCTTGCCGTTCCCGATCGAGTATGGGGGTACGGGTACGGGGACGCTCATGCTCAACATGGCGATCGAGGAGATCGCGAAGGTTGATGCCTCCTGTGCGCTCATCCTCATGCTGCAGGAGCTTGGGACGCTGCCGATACAGCTGTTCGGCTCGAGCGAGCTGAAGGATCGGTTCCTGCCGAAGTGCGCAAGCGGTCAGTGGTCGCCGGCGTTCGCGCTCTCCGAGCCGGAGGCCGGGTCTGATCCTGCCGGCATGAAGACGACGGCGGTGCTCGATGGCGAGGAATGGGTGATCAACGGCACGAAGAACTGGATCTCCAATCTCGGCATCGCGGACTTCTACATCTGCTTTGCTGTCACTGACCGCGACTCGCGGCGCATCACCGCGTTCGTCGTCGAGGCTGACCGGCCTGGCTTCTCTGTCGGCAAGCTCGAGCACAAGCTCGGGATCAGGGCCTCGCCGACAGGCCAGCCCGTCTTCGAGGATGTGCGGGTGCCTGCGAGCAACGTCATCGGGGAGGTTGGGCGGGGCCTGTCCGTCGCGCTTGCGACCCTCGAGCGCACGCGGCTTGGCGCGGCTGCCCAGGCGGTTGGGATCGCCCAGGGGGCGACGGACTACGCGATCTCCTACGCGAAGGAGCGGGTGCAGTTCGGCCACCCGATATTCGACTTCCAGGCGATCCAGTTCAAGCTCGCCGACATGCAGACTCGCACTGCGGCGGCGCGAGAGCTGCTCTACAAGGCCTGTGCGATGGCGCAGAGGCGGGAGCCTGGCGCGGCCTCCTACTCGTCGATGGCGAAGGTCTTCTGCTCTGACACGGCGATGGCAGTCACCGTCGACGCGGTACAGGTGCTTGGCGGCTACGGTTATGTGAAGGAGTACCCAGTCGAGCGCATGATGCGCGACGCGAAGATCACCCAGATCTATGAGGGCACGAACGAGATCCAGAGGCTCGTCATCGCCCGGAACATGAAGTAGGAGGACAGTTGCCGCAGGCGCGCCCACCACGCAGATCAGGCCATCTGCGCCAGGTCGGCCTCGCTGCGCTGCTTGCGATGTCGATCGGCCTCGTCGTCCTCGTCGTCGCGCGCGGGTTCAGCTCTGTCGGCATCGTGAAGGCGATCGAGGAGGTCGCGCTTGGGGTCGTCGTCGTCGCGGCGATCGCAGGGTCGGTTGCGGTGCTCACGGTGCGGCTTGGGGGCTGGCGAGAACCGGAGTCGGAGAGCGAGTTCGACCAGATCGTGCGCCGCTCAGAGCAGCTCGCTCTCGAGGGGCTCGAGGTCGACCCCGACGAAGCCGACTTCGAGGCGCTCGATCCGCTCGAGGACGCAGATTTCGCTGAGCTCGTTGCTGACGCCCTCGACGATCTCCCGGAGCTGCTGCGCAACGTGCTCAGGCGCGTCGCGGTCGTCATCTCGGACGAGGGTGCCAAGCACCGTGCCTATGGCCTCTACGAAGGAGGCACGGTGCGGCGAGGGGACACGCACGATCGGATCGTGATCTTCAGGGACACGCTGCGCCGAGACTTCGCCCATGATCCCGCGCTCCTGCGCGATCAGGTGACCAAGACAGTGCGTCATGAGCTCGCCCACCACGTCGGCTTCGACGAGCTCGGCGTCAGCCGGCTCGACCTCTGAGCAGACGCGACCGCGGGCTGGAGGCTGCAGGCGGGGACGCCGTCCCTCAGTGGAGGCTCGGCGTCATCGGCCTCACTGCAGGGGCAAGGTCGGGCCGGGGTGGTGGCTGTCGGGCGGCCGAGCTCGCACCTCAGCCGACTCGGAACGAGCGCTCACCGTCACGTCGCGGGGCGGGCGAGCGTGAGAGCGAACATGCCCTCACCATCCGTGAACCACCGCACGATCGCCAAGCCTGCGCTCTCGAGCTCAGATTCGACCCGGCGGCGAGTGAACTTCGCGCTTATCTCCGTCCTCATCTCCTCGCCCTCCTCGAAGTGCACTGAGAGCTCCAATGCGCCCAGCGAGACGGTCTGCTTCCGCTTCGAGCGCAGTCGCATCTCGATCCACTCCTCCTGCTCGTCGAAGACTGCGACGTGATCGAAGGACGCTGGGTCGAAGTTGCCGTCCAGCGCGCTGTTCATCACGTGCAGCAGGTTCCGGTTGAACTCGGCCGTGACTCCTGCACTGTCGTTGTAGGCGGCTTCGAGCACGCAGGGGTCCTTCACGAGGTCTGTGCCAAGCAGCAGATGATCGCCAGGGGCGAGCATCGCGCTGATCTCGCGGAGCAGGCGCACTCGGCCCGCTGGCGTGAAGTTGCCGATCGTTCCACCGAGGAGCGCGAGCAGCCTTGGCTTCGACCCGGAGGCGGGCAGGTGACGCAGGTGGCGCTCGAAGTCGCAGATCACCCCATGGACGGTGAGGCGCGGGAACTCGGAGCTCAACGCGACCGCGCAGTCTTCGACGACCGCTGAGGTGACGTCGATTGGCACGTACCGCCGCAGCGCGCCCTGATCGTCGAGGGCACGGAGCAGGGCTCGCGTCTTCGCTGCGGTCCCAGCGCCGAGCTCGACGAGCTCAGCGGCATGGGTGAGCTTCGCGATCTCAACTGCGTGCGTGCTCAGGATCTCGCGCTCAGCGCGTGTCGGGTAGTACTCCGGCAGCTCGCAGATCTGGTCGAACAGTGCGGAGCCACGGGAGTCGTAGAAGTGCTTTGAGGGCATCTGCTTCCGCGGCCGCCTCAGTCCCTCGAGCGCGTCGCGGGCGAGCGAGCGCTGCTCGTCGTCCTCGAGGAGGGAGTCGATGCGGACGCACTGGCCCTCTGCACTGCTCGGAGGCGATCGGATCGTTCGTCGCTGCATGCTGCGCGGCTCCCCGGTCATCCGTCGCTCGCAAGGCGAAGGCCAGCGAATATCTGGCTTCGCTCAGGCAGGTCCCAGTTGCGGAAGGTGGCTGTCCGCAGGAGTGGATGAGTGGCCCATGAGCCGCCCCGGAGAACGACCCAGCCGCGGTCGAAGAAGACCTCTGAGTACTCCTCGTAAGGGAACGCGACAAAGCCCGGATAGCCCGTGAAGATCGAGCTCGTCCACTCCCACACTGAGCCGATGCATGAAAGCCCGTCCGCTGCGAGGGTGCAGGCGACCTCCCACTCCTGCTCTGTCGGCAGGCGCGCGTTGCGCGCCTTCGCATAAGCCTCCGCCTCGAAGAACGAGATGTTGCACTTTGGCGTATCCGCTCGCTCGGCTGAGGTTCCCAGCGCGCGCTGTCGTCTGCCGCCTGCCTCGAGCCATTCCCATCCTCGCTGCGACCACAGGCTCCTGCACTCGCAGCCCCCCTCCTCTTCGAACTCCCTCCACTCCTGCACGCTCACCGGCACCGCAGAGATCCTGAAAGCTTTGAGCTGCACCTGATGGCGGGGGCGCTCGTTGTCGTAGGAGAAGGCGTGAGGCTGCGCGCCGATCGAGAACGCTCCACCGTCGATCTCCACCCACCGATCGTCGTGATCGGACACCGACGGCATCGAGGGGGTCTCAGGCAGCAGATCTGCGAGCGCCATCGTCTGGAGCATCGTCTCCGTGTGCTGAAGCTCATGCCTTGCCACGAGCCGATGAAGGAATCCGTCGCCCACCCCGGCGCTGTCGGCCACCTTCAGCGCGCGCTCTCTCACCTCCGCCATGTATTGAAAGGTCTCCTCTGGAGGGAGCAGCCTCATGCCGCCTCTCAACGCCCTTGGCGTCTCGAACGCGTCGTATGTCTCTGCGAGCTCTGGGCGCAGCAGTCCCAACCCGGCATGCCTGTGGCACAGCCACAGGTCCTCATGAGCTGCGATGTGGGCGAGGTCCCAGACGAGGGGGCTCATGATTGGGCTGTGGCAAGCGCGCAGGTCAGCCTCGCTCAGGTGGCAGACGAGACGAAGCGTTCGCTGCCTCACCGCCTCCAGCAGCGCCGTCAGCTGCCCTTTCTCGTCGAGCTCGACCTCCCCGCTGTCTGTTGGAAGGCCGTCGCCTCGAGCAGCTGGGACGCCCTCGCCTCGAGCAGCTGGGACGCCCTCGCCTCGAGCAGCTGGGACGCCCTCGCCTCCAGCAACCGGGGCGTCTTCGCCTCCAGCAACCGGGGCGTCTTCGCCTCGGGACGATGGGACGCCTGGGTCTCGGGACGACTGGACGTCTCGGGACGATGGGACGCCTGGGTCTCGGGACGATGGGAGGTCCTTGTTCGGAGCGGGGATCATCGCCGATCGGAACCACTGTAGAGGCAGAGCAGGACTCTCAGCTGGGGCGATCGCACCTTGAAGGACCCCTACTCGCCGCTGTGCGCCTCATTCCAGGAGCGCAACCCTCGCAGACCATGCTCGAACCCGAGCACGCTGATGCTGCCCGTGCTCAGCATCAGGCGCCCGCCGGCATCTGGCGGCAGCTCCATCCATCGCGCCCCAAGCACGCGCAGCAGGTGGGCATGAGAGAAGACCAGGACATCGCCTCGCAGCCTCAGCAGCTCGCCGATCACCCCATCAGCCCTCCTGCCGACCTGAGACGCATCCTCGCCTGACGGGCATCCATCTCTCCACAGCAGCCAGCCTGCGACTCGCCTCTCGATCTGCGCCGTCGTCAGACCCTCATACTCGCCGTAGTCCCACTCTGCAAGGGCATCTCTCGTCTCCGCAACCTCCTCGAACCCGCATAGGGCACATGTTTCGCGTGCCCTGCGCAGCGGGCTGACGAGCACTGCGCAGAACCGGTGGCCTTCGAGTCGCGGCTTCAGCTGCATCGCAGCTTCCCTGCCGTTTGCGGTGAGCGGCAGGTCGGTCCGCCCAGTGTGCCTGCCCTCAGCGCTCCATTCCGTCTCGGTGTGCCTCACGAGCACGATCTCGCGACCCTGCTTCGCCGGCGCCTCGCCCGTCCCTCCGGCTGCCTCCCTCTTGGCGCTCAACCGTCTGGCTCCAGTCTCGCTGCTGCCGCCTCGTCGACGATGATCGTCAGCGTCTGCGGGCGCAGCAGGCTTGCGGGCAGGGACTCCGTTCGCGGGCCGATCGCGCCCCTGATCGCATCCGCCTTCTCTTCTCCGGTTGCGAGCAGAAGACAGGAGCGCGCCGCACGGAGCACAGGCAGGCTGAGCGTCACCCTCTCGGGGGGAGGCTTCGGAGAGTCATCGATCGGGAGGCACAGCTGCTGGGCAGGGGCGTGCAGAGCGCCAGAGCCTGGGAACAGTGAGGCGATGTGGCCCTCAGGTCCGATCCCAAGCACGACGAGATCGAGGACTGGCAGGTTCCCTCCCACCGCTTGCGAGCTGCTTGCGGCGGAGGACTCCCGCAGGTGCTCAGCCTGCGTCGGTGGGGGTGAGGCGAGCGCATTGACGCCGAGCCTTCCGCGCAGCAGCCGTTCGTAGCGCGCGGCGCCCTCCTCGGGCCCAAGCTCGCCTTCGATGCGATGCACGAGCAGGTCGAGGCTGCCGGCGCGCAGGCGGCTTGACGAAGGTGCCTTCAGCAGCGTCTGCGCGACCAGCAGCCAGTTGCTGTCAGGATCGTCTGGCGGCACGCATCTCTCGTCTGCAAACCAGATCTCGACCGTGCCGCTGATCGGGGCAGAGGGCGCGGAACCATCAGGTTCGCCAAGCAGCTCGTAGGTGCGCCTTGGGGTGCTGCCGCCGCTCAGCGCGAGATGGGCCGCTCCCCGCTGTCGGCAGGCGTCCTGCGCCTGCGCGGATATCAGGCGCGCCGCTTCGACGGCGAGGGCCTCAGGGTCGGCGAGCCTGATGATCTTCTGGAGCATCATCGCGCTCGCCGTGGCGCGAGCTGGCAGGCTGCCTGAAGGGCGGGCCTGTAGCTTCGATCGCGCAGCAGCGCCTGTCTCATCCCCTCGCCGAGGATCCCCCGCTCCTGACGTGAGGCGCCAAGGATCTTCCAGGTGCGCTCCTGCCCGTTTGGGTCGACCCTGTGGGTGATCAACCCGCCGTCGGCCCGCTCGAAGCTCATCCTGCGGTCGCTGCCGATGCGCAGGGCGACAGAGGCGAGCCCAGGCACGTTCAGGCTGCGGTCGGCGGCGAGCTCGATCGCGACCTGCCGCCCACCCTCGATCTCCTGCGAGCGTTCCAGATCCTGCGAGCGTTCCAGATCCTGCGAGCGTTCGTGCCCTGCGCCAGCTCGCTTGCCCGGACGCGGGCCGACCTGCGAGCGTTCCAGATCCTGCGAGCGTTCGTGCCCTGCGCCAGCTCGCTTGCCCGGACGCGGGCCGACCTGCGAGCGTTTCAGATCCTGCGAGCGTTCGTCCCCCTGTCCCCCTGAGTCCTGCCCGTCTGCCTTCGTCGCGAACCCGGAGATCGCGCCTGCGGCCTCTGCCAGCCTTTGCGGCTGCCAGCGAAGCCTCGCACAGAGCCACCCGACGAGAAGCAGCGCCGCGGCCGCCGAGTCGGGGTGATGCGTGACGTGCACCTCGCTGATCGAAAGGAGATCTTCGCGCATGAGCGGCGGCTGAAAGGCTCCTGCCAATCGCTCCCGCCAGGGCGCGGATCGCAGCCAGGCGAGATCGACGACGCAGACCTCCTCAGTCAGCTTCACAGCGCTCGACAGGGCCTGCCTGCAGTCGCGCTCGTCGATCGAGTCGATCAGGATGCTCTGCGCGAGGGGCAGCAGCGCCTCCACCGCCTCCTCGTGGTGGTGAGGCGACCACAGCAGCGTCGGTATGTCGCGGACGACGAGTGGGTCGACGATTTTGTGCAGGTCGCGCAGATGCTCTTCGCCGATCTCGACGAGCACGCTCTCCCTCAACAGCGCGATCTCACCTCTCTTTCGCTGGTGAGAGGAGATGCTCGCCCTCGCGTCCATCCGCTGCCTGTCAGGGTTGTATGACAGCATCACGAGCCGGGAGGCGTGGTAGGGGCCGACGTTGCGCATCCTGTTCGCGATCTCGCCCGCCCACTGCTCGTCGACGAATGCGATCAGGTTCAGTGCCCGCGCAGGTGCGACGCTTCCCTGCTGAGCATGCCGTTCGACGAGCAGCTCCCTCAGGGCGGCTTCGATCGCGCTTGGCGTCGTGTCCGCTTCGCTCCAGACGCTGTCGCCCTCCTCGAGGAGCCCTTCTGCCGCTGCGATCGCCTCAGGTGCCTCGCCGACGTCTGCTCGCTCTCGTGAAGGCCTGCCCAGGGCTGACATCAGATCGCGCGCCACTCATCGCCTTTCAGCAGGATCTCATTCGCCTCCGCTGGCCCCTCTGATCCAGCTGGATAGGAGGGCAGCGGCCCGCCTGCCTGCTCCCACGCAGTGATGATCGGATCGCATATTCGCCACTGCGCCTCGACCTCGTCATTTCTCGTGAACAGCGTTGCGTCGCCCCGCATCGCGTCGACGATGAGCCGCTCATAGGCCTCAGGCGACTGTGAGAGGAATGAGGTGCCATACAGGAACTCCATGTTCACGGGCCTTATCGTCATCCGGGGGCCAGGCACCTTCGCGCCGAGCTGCAGCGAGACACCCTCGTTCGGCTGGACGGTGAGCACGAGCTGGTTCGGCTTGATCTCGCGGGCGCCCTCCTCGCTGAAGGCGACGTGGGGAACGGGCTTCAACGTCACCGCGATCTCGGTCACCTTTCTTGCAAGCCGCTTGCCTGCCCGCAGGTAGAAGGGCACGCCCGCCCAGCGCCAGTTGTCCACCTCGAGGCGCAGCGCGGCGAAGGTCTCCGTCGCAGAGCCCTCCCTCACGCCCTCCTCTTCCAGGTAGCCGATCACCCCATCCCCGCCGAGGTGCCCTGCGGCGTACTGGGCCCGTCGCGCCATCTGCTCGACCTCTGAAGGCTTCGGCGCGTGGATCGCCCTCAGCACCTTCACCTTCTCGTTGCGCACCTCGTCGGCGGTGAAGCTCGCTGGCGGCTCCATCGCTATGTGGCAGAGCAGCTGGAGCATGTGGTTCTGGATGAGGTCGCGAAGGGCGCCCGCCCTGTCGTAGTAGCCGGCCCTGCCTTCGATGCCGATGTCCTCCGCGGCCGTGATCTGGACGCTGTCGATGTAGTTGCGGTTCCAAAGCGGCTCGAACATGCCGTTTGCGAACCGCAGCGCCATCAGGTTCTGTACGGTCTCCTTGCCGAGGTAGTGGTCGATGCGGAAGACGGCGGACTCGTCGAACACTGAGAGCACCCGCTCGTTGAGGCTGATCGCCTCCGAGAGGGAGCTTCCAAAGGGCTTCTCGATCACGACCCTGCAGGTCGCCTCCTCCCTCTCGCGCGCGTGAGAAGGGGCCGCTGCTCGGTTGGGACGGGCGCCGTCAGCGCCCGTCTGGGTGGTCAGCGCAGTGAGGCCCTGACGGCCAAGTGCCTCGACTATCGTCGGAAAGAAAGATGGCGCGGTGGAGAGGTAGAACAGGCGCGAGAGCGGCTGGCCCGCGATCCGTTCGAGCTCACTGAGCACCTTCGCAAGCTGCGCATAGACGGCCTCATCGTCGAATACGCCTGGCACATACCTCACGTCCTGCAGCAGGCCTGAGAGCACCGCCTCATCAGGCTTGCGCCTCGAGAAGCGGCGGATCGCCTGCTCGCACTCTTCCCGGTAGTGCTCATGGGGCTTCTCTCGCCTCGAGACCCCAACGAGGTGAAAGATCTCTGGAAGGCCCCCCTCGTGGGCGAGGTTGTACAGCGCGGGCAACAGCTTGCGGCGGGCGAGGTCGCCGGTCGCGCCGAAGATGACGAGGGTCGTCGGCGGGACGGGCAGCCGCTCGAGGCCCTCGATGAGCGGGTTCTGTGGGACTGCCTGCTGGATCACTGCGTTCATCAGCCGTCAACGCCGCTGAGCGCGGGTGAGATCGTCGGGACCCCGACGTCTGGGGGCTCTCGTGGATGAGCTGCGGGAAGCGCCGAACGGGCGGCCCGCTGCTCCTGAGCTCTTCTGAGCGCCTGAAGGACGGGATCAAGAAGCGGGGCGGGACACGACGCTTGGATGCCGCGGCTCTCTGCGCTCATGCGATGATCGTAGTCACACCCCCCGCTGGCATGCGACGTTCGCGCGGCGCCACGGGGCAGCGCAGAGCGCGGTGCGAGCGCCCGCAGCGCCCGCTGGGCGGCGCCTCGGCGGCGCGGCCGGCGGGGTGCCTCGACCGTTCGTCCGAGCAGCGCGTTGCTGTAGCTTTGCGGAGGTGATCCTGCGACTGAAGGCGGTGATCGCCAGATGAGCTTCGTGGATCGGCGTCGCCACCCAGACAGAAACCTCGCGCTCGAGCTCGTCCGCGTCACGGAGGCGGCGGCGCTCGCGACGGCGCCCCTCGTCGGCCGCGGCGACAAGGAGGCCGCTGACCAGGCCGCCGTCGATGGCATGCGCCACATGCTTCACTCGGTGAAGATGGATGGCGTCGTCGTGATCGGGGAGGGCGAGAAGGACGAGGCGCCGATGCTGTACAACGGCGAGCGCATCGGTGACGGCTCGCCTCCCCAGGTCGACATCGCCGTCGACCCACTCGAGGGCACGACGCTCGCCGCTCATGGGATGCCGAGCGCGCTTTCAGTGATCGCGCTCTCAGAGCGGGGGGCGATGTTCGATCCAGGACCCTGCGTCTACATGGAGAAGATGGCGGGCTCCCCAGAGATCGTGGACCTGCTCGACCTCGACCGCCCGCTCGGCGAGACGATGAGGCTGATCGCGCGGCGAAAGGGCTGCAACGTGAGCGACGTTATGGTCGTTGTGCTCGACAGGCCGAGGCACGAGGAGGGGATAAGGGCGATCAGGGCTGCAGGCGCGCGCGTGCGGCTGATCGCGCACGGAGACGTCTCCGCCGCCCTGCTCGCCGTGACTGAGCGCTCGCCAGTCGACATGCTGTGGGGGATAGGCGGCACGCCTGAGGGGGTGATCTCCGCCGCCGCGATCAAGTGCCTCGGTGGGCAGATGCTGTGCAGGCTGTGGCCACGCAACGACCAGGAGCGCGAAGCGGCGCTCGAGGCGGGCTACGACCTTCAGCGGGTCCTCAACTGCGAGGATCTCGTGAAAGGCGACGACGTCTTCTTCTCTGCGACTGGCGTGACTGACGGCGACGTGCTGCAGGGCGTGCGCTACCCGAGCGCAGGCGGCGCGAGCACCGAATCCCTCGTGATGCGGAGCCGCTCGATGACGGTGCGCCGCATCAGCGCCCGCCACGATCGGGCGAAGCTTGCGATCTTCCGCGACGCCGATCTGCTGTCTGACAGCTGACCTGCACGGGTCGGCCCGTGCCGCAGGCGAGGGAGGAGCGCGCCGGCGAGGGAGAGAGGCGCACGCGAGGTGGGGAGGCGCAGGCGAGGGAGGGGGGATGGCCTCGCTCGGCGCCTCAGACGGTGTGGCGGTGCGCGATGGCGCCTGGCCCGTCTCCGTGGCTCCTCTCACTGAACGCGGTCGTCTGAGAACCGGCCAACCTTCGACTCCGCGAGCTTCAGGCGAGCGAGAGATCTCAGGAACCCATGAGTGATGAACACGTGCAACCTGCTCTGGGTGGCTTTGTAGATTCGCCGCCCAAGCCGCGAGGCGATCGCGGGGTGGAAGTTTGCGACCTCCACCTCGAGGTGCACTCTCGCGAGTCCGTCCGCCTCCGACCCGCACCGGTGAACATCGATCTGGAGGTGCCCATGGCCTCCATGTCCGCGTCTCGCGACGAGCAGACCCCGTTCTATGCGCCACCTCACGATGCCGTGGTCGGCGTCGAGCTCGTATTCAGGTGCGAGGAAGGTGAGCAGGTCGAAGGGTCGCGCGATCAGCACGACGAAGCGTCTCGTCTGCGTGTAGCGCACTTTCACGAGCCCAAGCGTGATCCTGCTGAGAAAGCGCCAGTAGGTGCGCGCGAGCCGCTCGAGGTGCTGAGCGGACCAGATCTGGGCGAGAGCGCTCTCTGGAAGCACGAGGTCCGCGGTCTGGACCGAGCGCACCGCACCGGTGTCGGTGTCTTCGGTCGTGAAGTCTCTGAGGTTCGCAATCGTCGCGGCAGGCATCTTGCGTTCGAGTTCCGCTTGGTGAAGAAGCGGTTGAGCACCTCCACGTTCGCAGTCGTCGCGGCAGGCATCTTGCGTTCGGGGGCTCGCCGTCCTTCGCCTCTGATATCCAACAACAATGCACGAACAGCGATCTCTCTGCGCTGAGCGATGACCGAGGAGCGGGTCTCTCGCGCCGCCGCCGCCGCAGAGCAGCTGTGCATCGCCCTGTGGGAGGCGCTCCACGAAGAGCTTGGAGAGGGCAGGATCGGGCGGGTGGTCGCGCTCTCGGAGCGGCTGTCGGAGGTGTGCAGCTCCGTCGCGACGATTGCAGAGGGCGGCCGCTCTGCCCAAGCTGGGGTTCGCGCTCTGGGAGCTGAGGGGCGCGAGGCGGGCGCTGTCTTCTCTGGGGTCGGCGAGAGCAGCAGCGTCGGCGCAACGGGTGGGGAAGTGGGCAGGGGTGAGTGCGCCAGCGGGGAAGGGGACGTCGGCAGAGATGCCCGCGTGCCCGCAGGCGGCACCGCGGCCGATTCGCTCTCTGAAGCTGCGCGGGTGTTTCACTCAGGGGCCGGTGATCATGAGCGCATTCTCGGTGGTCGGCCTGCGACGCTCGTCGATGAGCACGGCGGATTCGACCGCTCGATCGCCCTGAAGGACGTGCGCGGCGGCCCGGGTCGGTCGCCGTCTGCGGCTGTGGAGCGGATGCTCCACCGTCACGCGATCGATTCGCAGCCGTTCTCCGTGCTGGTCTTCGAGATCCTCGTGGTGCGCGACGGGCGCCTTCGCCGCACCATCACGGACGATCTCGCACACGTCAGGCGGGCGGAGAGCGCGATCATCGAACAGCTGCATCCCGATGATGAGCTCATGCGAGAGCGGAATGGCCGCTGCTGGGTGATCGCCCCCCACGCAGACTCCGCTGCCGCCCGAAGCCTTGGGGAGCGGGTTCGCGCGGCCGTGCTGCAGTCTGCGTGCGGCGATCGTCTCCTCGAGGTGGCAGTTGGCATCGCCTCCTGCCCGGAGCATGGCTTGGATGCTTCAGCCCTCACAGCGCATGCCGACATCGACTCGTGTGCGGCCTTCAACTCGAATGGCTCGCTGCGAAGCGATCGAGGGCGTGAGATGTCCTGAGTCTGAGGAGGCGCTGGCGCGCCGCTTCTCGGTCGCGGCTGAGCTCGTCTGTCAGCTGCTTGCGCCGCCTGACAACAGCACGTCCTTTTCCGTTTCGGGCGACTCGATCAGGCCAAGCGTCGGCGAGTCGGCTGCGTGCCCGACGACGCGGGCGTGCACCGCGACCGTCGTCGTGACGCCGAGCATCTGCGCTGCGCGCTCAGTGAGGTCCCATCTCGCGCGAGCGACGCCATATGGGCCGCGATCGACGACGGGCACGACGATGCTCCTTCCGTCGTAGCTCACATCGATGAGCGTGCCACATGGCAGCCTGCGGTTCGCGACGCCCGCGAGCTGCAGCGTCAGTATCTGCCCGCATGCGGTCTCGTGGCCGAAGAAGCCGGGCCCATACCACGTCGCGAGCGAGGGCCGATCGGATAGACGCGCTCGACGGTGTGCTCTCACCCCCCGCGCCTGCGGACCGCCGCTCGGCGCTTCTGCGCCTCCAAGTGCCTGAGTGCCGCTCGAGCTGGGCCGTGCAGGGCGGTCCCTCGCGTGAGGTTTGGCGGCAACAGCCGCAGATGCAGGACCTGCGAGGCCGAGCACAGCGGCGAGCACACAGCTCTTGGAAACCGTTTTCGCAGTCATCGCTCATGCGCCTGCGGGGTGAGCTGACGGGCTCGCGCTCGATGTCGATCTGCTGCGCTACAGCCTGGACAGGCCGATTCGCCCCAATGGATCTCACGATCCGACTTGGTTCCCCCGCCCCGAGAGATCCGCGTCCATCGGGTTCGGCGTGCGCGCAGTATACAGACCACTTCGCGCGGGGATCAGGCGAAGACGGCCGGCCCCCGGCCGTCTCACTGGAAATTTCTCGCAGATTGCGGGCTTTGTGTCGTCAGGCAGGGCCGTCTGGCAGCCGTCTCGTCTGTCTCGTTCGACGACGGCGCTCAGAGACGCGGCGTGTGGCGCAATGCCTCTCTTGCGATCCGCGTGCAGTAGAGGAAGCTGCTTCGCGCAAGCTGCGCTGCCAGCTCTACGAGCGATTCGAGAAGTTGCACGCCCGCTGGTGGAGAGAGCGGCTCGCGCCCGAGCTCGTCCTGAGCCTCGTAGCCCTGCACGGGCACATCCTCTTCATCCAGCTTCGCGGCGCCTCCGATCACTGATGCACCTGCGGGTCTTCCCTCGCCTGCGGCCGTGCCTGCGGCCGCCCCGCTGCGCTGCTGCCGGTGAGGGCGCTGTCGCGGCTTCGGTGCGCCCATCTGAGCAGCGGCCGGGCCCTGGGGGCGCGGAGGCTCATCGCCGGCCGCAGGTCGCGGCGCGTCGAGATCTCGCGCGCTGGCACCGCTGATGCGCGCACCGCGCGCGCTCTTCGCAGCGTCCACAGGGCGGGGGGCACGGCGAGCGCTTCGCCGGTCAGGGCGGCTGCGAGGCAGCTGCGAGAGGATGCCGCCCTCGGCGGCGTCGGCCTGACCTGCTCGAGGCGCGGAGCCCCCACCGTGCTCGCCGTCCGTCTGCTCGCCTGTTCGTCTGAGATCACCCATGCAAGCCCAACGTCTCGTATACCATGACCGCTGAATCGCGATGATAGTTGCGGACGTGCCACCGAGGGTGCTCTGAAACGACGAGCCGACGCGTTAGCATGAGAGCGCGACATGAGGCACCTCCGGCGATGGTTCCCATGCGTTTCGGCGGGTCGTGGGCAGCCGCGATCCTCCGAGTACGACCAGATCCCTACACAGTGAGGCGCGGGGCGCTCGTCTTCGCGGGCAGCAGGCGCGTACCGGCGGAAATGAAACGGAAGACAACAGATGTCAGTCGTTGAACTTCATGAGCTCGAAGAGGTCAAGAACCTGCTGGCAAAGGGTCAGCAGCTCGGGGTGCTGACGTATGCCGAGATATCCTCGGCGACGTCCGATCTCGACCTCGACGAGGCTGATATCGAAGAGCTGCATGGCTTCCTCGAGCGCTCTGAGATCGAGCTCGTCGAGGACATCGATCCCGCGACGGCAGCTGCGCTGCAGGTGGAGCGTGCGCCGGACAGGCGGGGGCGTCGCAAGGCGAAGGCCGCACTCGACCTGCGCCCAGACATGACGACGGACTCTCTGCAGCTGTTCCTGAAGGACATAGGCAAGGTCCGTCTGCTCACCGCCCAGGAGGAGGTCGACCTTGCGAAGCGAATCGAGCGAGGCGATCTCGACGCCAAGCAGAAGATGGTCGAGTCGAACCTTCGCCTCGTCGTGTCGATCGCAAAGAACTACCGCAACCAGGGTCTGCCTTTCCTAGACCTCATCCAAGAGGGCACGCTTGGGCTCGTGCGGGCTGCGGAGAAGTTCGACTATCGCAAGGGCTTCAAGTTCTCCACCTATGCGACGTGGTGGATCAGGCAGGCGATCGCGCGCGCGCTCGCCGACAAGGCACGCACGATCCGGATCCCCGTTCACGTCGTCGAGAAGCTGAACAAGATCGGCAGGGCGGAGCGCAAGCTCGTGACCGAACTCGGGCGCGAGCCGACGCCTGACGAGATCGCGGAGATCACGGGCATCGACCCTGAGGAGGTCGATTCGATCAAGCGCTCCGCACAGGCGCCCGTCTCGCTCGAGAAGCCCGTCGGCGATGAGGAGGAGTCCGAGTTCGGCCAGTTCATCGCCGACGAGCGGGCTGAGTCTCCGTATGAGCGCGCCGCCGAGATCCTCACGAAGGAGGCGCTGCGCGAGGCGTTGGAGAACCTCTCATATCGGGAGCGTCGAGTGCTCGAGCTTCGCTATGGGCTTGGCGGAGAGCATCCTCGCACCCTCGATGAGGTCGGACGCACCTTCAACGTGACGAGGGAGAGGATCAGGCAGATCGAGAACCAGTCCCTCAAGAAGCTGCAGTCGCTTGCGGAGGCCCAGAAGCTGCGCGACGTGGCGTGAGCCGGCAGCTGGGCTGACTGGCGAGACGTCGAGAGGCCGTGCTCGCTGCGGGCGGGTGACAGGCTCTGTGCCGAATCGATGGCGGCACTCGAAACCGCCGTGCTCGCTGCAGGCGGGCGACAGGTCTTCTCTCTCGAGCTCTCGAGCTCCCCAGCCGTCGGTGGGCGAGAAGCGCGAAGGGGTCCGCGCTCGGCGCGCCGCCGAGCGGTCTCCGATCGTCTGCGGCCGGCTTCGCAGGTTCGCAGACGGCTCTCAAGCACGGTGTGTTCGCTGCCGATGCAGCGCACATGTTCGATGCGAAGGCAACGCTCATGGAGCTCGTCGAGCGCCGCGGATCGGACCTGCACGTGAAGGCGGGAGCGCCGCCGCTCATGAGGATCGATGGGCAGCTGGATGCGACGGACGCGCCTGCCCTCGATCCCGCTGACACGGAGCAGGCGCTTCGGTCGCTGCTTCACGACGAGGCGAAGCTGCGCGAATTCCACGAGGAGCACGAGGTCGACTTCTCGTTCGAGATCACGGGCGTTGCCCGGTTCCGAGTCAACGCCTTCCGGCAGCGCGGGATGATCTCGCTCGCGTGCCGGGCGATCCCCCACGAGATCAGCACGATCGATGAGCTCGCACTGCCGCCGGTGGTCAGAGACCTCGCGGAGGAAGAGCGAGGGATCATCCTGCTGACTGGGACGACCGGATCCGGCAAGTCGACGACGCTCGCGGCGATGATCGATCACATCAACACGACGATGAGCAAGCACATCGTCACGATCGAGGACCCGATCGAGTTCGTGCACCAAGACAAGCGCTCCGTCGTCAATCAGCGCGAGGTGGGCATGGACACCGCCTCCTTCAAGCGCGCGCTGCGCAGGGTCCTGCGGCAGGACCCCGACGTGATCCTCATCGGCGAGATGCGAGATGAGGAGACGGTTCAGACAGCACTGTCAGCCGCTGAGACAGGACACCTCGTGCTCTCTACGATCCACACCGTCGACGCCGCCGAGTCGATCAACAGGATGCTCGACTTCTTTCCACCCCATCAGCACGCCCAGGCGCGATCGATGATCGCCGGCACGATCAAGGGCGTCATCTCCCAGCGTCTCGTACCAGGCGCAAAAGGGGGCAGGGTGGCGGTCTGCGAGGTGATGCGGATGACGGGGCGGGTGCGCGACATGATCAAAGACCCGAGCCAGACGGGGAAGCTGATGGAGGTGATCTCGAGTGGCGCGTACTACGGCATGCAGACCTTCGACCAGGCGCTGTTTGGACATCTGAAGGCGGGCAGGGTGAGCCTCGAGGATGCGCTGCACGTCGCGAGCAGCCCCCACGACTTCAAGCTGCTCGTACAGGCGGATGGCAGGCGTGGCACGACGATGGAGGATGTCGCCGCCGCGGAGCGCAACGCTGCGATCACCTCAGGGCAGCTTGGAGGCCCAGCGAGCTGAGGGCGGCTTCGAGGCCCAGCGAGCTGAGGGCGGCTTCGAGGCCCAGCGAGCTGAGGGCGGCTTCGAGGCCCAGCGAGCTGAGGGCGGCTTCGAGGCCCAG
>JAJYUP010000176.1 GCA_021792455.1 Actinomycetes bacterium
GGTCTCCGACCTCCACCTCCTTCATCATCATCCTGATGCGCTCGAGCAGCTGGTCTGCGAGCTCGCCGTTGGCCGAGTAGATGAGCACCTGGCCCTCGTCGTTGACGTCGATCTGAGATTCGAACTCGTCGCAGAGCCCGCGGATCGTTTCGCCGCCCTTGCCGATCAAGAGGCCGATCTGGCTCGGGTCGATCTGGATCGTCTGGATCCGCGGCGCCCACTGGCTCAGCTGCGCACGCGGGCCTCCGATCACCTCGGCCATCAACGAGAGGATGTGCGTGCGCGCCCTGCGCGCCTGTGCGAGCGCATCTCTCAGTATCTCGAACGTCACGCCCGAGATCTTGATGTCCATCTGCAGGGCGGTGATGCCCTTCTCGGTGCCGGCGACCTTGAAGTCCATGTCGCCGAGGTGGTCCTCGACGCCGGCGATGTCGGTGAGCACGATGTAGTCCTCACCCTCCTTTATCAGCCCCATCGCGATCCCTGCCACTGGCCGCCTGATCGGCACGCCGGCATCCATCAGCGACAGCGACGATCCGCAGACTGAGGCCATCGAGGAGGAGCCGTTGCTCTCGAGGATGTCGGATACGACCCTGATCGTGTATGGGAACTCCTCGATCGAGGGCACGACAGGGACGAGCGCGCGCTCAGCGAGCGCGCCATGGCCGATGTCGCGACGCTTCGGTCCGAGGCGTCCAGTCTCTCCGACGCTGAACGGCGGGAAGTTGTAGTGGTGGAAGTAGTACTTCTTGCTCTGCAGCCCCAGCGTATCGAGGCGCATCTCCTCCTTCAGGGTGCCGAGCGCGGCGACCGAGAGGGCCTGGGTCTGTCCGCGCGTGAACAGCGCCGAGCCGTGCGTGCGCGGGGTGACCCCGACTTCGATCGTGATGTCCCTGATCTCGTCGGCTGCGCGTCCGTCGGGGCGCTTCTTCTGGACGGCGATCCGCTCCCTTATGATCGACTTTTCCAGTGCGGCGAACGCCCGCTGGACGGCTTCGCGTCGCTCGGCGCTCGCCTGCGGTCCGGCCTGCTCGCCGTCCTCGAGGCTCTCTGGAGCGTGGTAGGCGAGCACCGCCTCCTCGACCGCTCTGCAGGCCTCTTCACGCTCGAGCTTCTCGATGACCTGGGTGGCCTCGTTCAACGCGGCGCCGTGAGAGGCTCTGATCGCGGCGATCAGGCCCTCGTCGACCGGTTGTGCCTCGACGGCGATCTTCTCTCTGCCGAGGTGCTCGGCAAGTTCGCGCTGCAGCGCGCAGATCTTCCTGATCTCGGTGTGGGCGATGTCGAGAGCGTCGAGGATCTCCGCCTCGGAGATCTCGTCTGCCCCTGCCTCGACCATCAGGATCGCCTCCTCAGACCCGGCTACGACGAGGTCGAGCTCGGAGAGGCCCTCAGCTGACTCGCCTGCCTGCGCGCTCAGCGAAGCCTCTGGCGGGTTGACGACGAAGTTGCCGTCGATCTTGCCGATCCGCACCGCGCCGACCGGCCCGGCAAACGGCACGTTCGAGATCATCAACGCGGCGGAGGCGCCATTCATCGCGAGTATGTCGTATGGGTGCACGTGGTCGACGGACAGCGGCAGTGCGACCAGGTGGGTGTCGTGCCTCCAGCGCTTGTCGAACAGCGGACGCAGCGGCCTGTCGATCATCCGCGCGGTGAGCGTCGCCTTCTCGCCGGAGCGTCCCTCTCGCTTGAAGAACGAGCCTGGGATCTTGCCGGCTGCGTACATCCTCTCCTCGACGTCGACCGTGAGGGGAAGGAAGTCGACATCTCTCTTCGCGCCGGCGGTTGCGGTCGCAAGCACCATCGTGTCTCCCTGACGGACGACGACTGCCCCTGAGGCCTGCTTCGCCATCCTGCCGGTCTCGAAGGTGATCTCGCTTCCGGCGATCTGCACGGTGTGCCGTGCGACTTCACTGCTCATCTGTCCTCTGCTTTCCTGCCCGCCCTTCGGACGGCGGGCTGTCTTCTGCGGTCCTCTGATCCGAATGCTGAGCAGCTTAGCGGAGCGGCGCGGTCGCTCTGAGGCGAGCACGACGGGCCCCAACGCCCCGACTCCTGGCGGGGAGGTGGATCGGCGCTTGCGCGGGCGGCCGCGAGGCTGCACCTGCGCTGCTCGCTTGGTTGGAGCTCAGCTGCCTGCGCGCACCGAGGTGACGCCCTGAAGCAGCAGCTCTGCGCTTGGCAGCTCACCCGGCGAGGGCGCCTGGAAGCTCCACTTCACGATGCCGTCGGCGCCGGTGATCACGAGCGCGCGCTCAGAGAAGCCGCCTGGGTGCAGGACGCCGAAGGCAGCACTGCCAGCGCCCTTCGGCTCGAAGTCGGAGAGCTGCTCGATGCTCACCGCCAGCTTTTCCTTGAACGCCTTCTGCGCCCAGGTCGAGTCGCAGGAGACTCCGAAGATCCTCTCGCCCCCCGCGGTCAGTCGCGGAAGCTCCCGCTCATACAGCTGCAGCTGGTCGGTGCAGACGGGGCTGAACGCAAATGGATAGAAGACGAATATCGTCGTGGCACCGGCGAGGTCAGCGTTCGTGAAGCTGCCGCCGTCCTCTCTTGCGAGGGTGAAGCTCGGCACCTCTGCGCCCGGCTCGAGCACGCTCACTTGCGCAGCCCCAGGTCCTTGATCAGCGTTCTGTAGCCTTCGAGGTCGTGCCGCTGCAGGTACTGCAGCAGACGCCGGCGGCGGCCGACCAGCATCAACAGTCCGCGCCGGGAATGGTGGTCCTTGCGCTGGAGCCGGAGATGGTCGGTCAGGTGGTTGATGCGCTCGGTCAGCAGCGCGACCTGCACCCTCGTGTTGCCGGTGTCACGCTCGTCTTTGCCGAACTGCTGCGCGATCTCCCGCTTGCGCTCGCTTGAAATCGTCATCGCCGGCAACGGTAGCAGAGCGTCATGCATGCGGCGCGTCACCTCTGCCCTGGCACCCTCTGAAGCCCCCGTCGGAGCTTCGCCCTGCCCCCGATCTCGCGCGCCTGGACATCGAAGCACAGCTCGCCCTCGTCCACCGCTCACATCTGGGAGGCGCTCGAGAGGCGAGCGGCGATCTCGCTCACCGCCTGCACGTCGATGCGCATCTGCTCGATCAGTGCCTCCGCGCTGTCGAAGCGGCGCTCGCCACGCAGCCTCTGAAGAAAGGCGATCTGCACCTCCGCTCCATACAGGTTGCCCGTGAAATCGAGCAGGTGAGCCTCGATCAGCTCTGCTGCGCCCGTCTCGAACGTCGGGCGCACGCCGATGCTGACCGCGGCTGTTGCGCCGTCCACTGCGCATGCGTAGACGCCGTGCGCAGGGCATGCCAGTCGCTCGTCGGGGACGATGTTCGCGGTCGGGAACCCCAGTTCGCGGCCGCGCTTCTCGCCATGCACCACCTCTCCCCTCATCGTGAACGGGCCGCCCAGCAGCCGCGCGGCCCTTGCGACCTCACCTGCCGCCACGAGGTTGCGGATGTGGCTCGAAGAGACGATCTCGCCGTCCACCTCCAGCAGCGGATGCACGGTCGTCGCGAACTCTCCCTGCGCCCTCAATAGCTCGACGTCGCCTTCTGCGCGGTGACCGAAGCGGAAGTTCTCGCCAACTGAGACCTGCCTCGCGCCCAGCAGGCGCACGAGGACCTCGTCGATGAACTCGTCTGCGCGCTTCGCGGCAAACGCATCGTCGAACGGCACGACGATCATCTCCTGCACTCCGAGAGAGGCGATGAGCTCCGCCTTGCGAGGCAGATCTGTCAGCAGCTTCGGTGCGCGACTCGGCGAGACGACCGATGCCGGATGAGGGTCGAAAGTGAGCACCGCATCCGCACCTGCGATCACCTGACGATGCCCGAGATGGACGCCATCGAAGGTCCCGACCGCGACTCGCCGGTCCCGTGGCCTGACGTCGGGCAGGGCGACGACCTTCACCGCTTCAACACTGCTCGAGCAGCGCGAGCACCCGCTCGATCGCGATTGGAGAGGGACAGCGCCAGGGCTCGCCGCGCACCGGCGCCGGGACCGCCTGTGCCACCTCGAATGGGCCGATCGCCGTGCGTCGCAGCTGCAGGCAGTAGGCGTCGTTGAGGTCAGCGATCAGCGCGCGCACATAGGTGCCTGAGGAGCACTCGATCACGAACGAGGCGAGCTCGTCGTTCCGCTGCAGCTGTTCGAAGCGGTGGATGATCACGGTGCGCAGCGGCAGCTCGAAGCGTTCGCCGCGGCGAGCGCGTGCATAAGCGCGCTCGCCACCCACCTTCACCGCGGAGTACAGGGGCGGGCGCTGTCTGATCTGCCCGGCTGGGAGCCTCGGCGGATCGTCCGGCACCCGCCCTGTGTGCTCGATCTCGCCCTCTGGATCACCGGTGCTCGACCTCGCGCCGAGCCTCGCGAGGGTCTCGTAGCGCTTCGGCAACGCCATCAGCTTCGACTGCAGCTTCGTCGCTCTCCCGAGCAGGATCAGCAGCAGGCCCGTCGCGAACGGATCGAGCGTGCCGCTGTGCCCTGTCTTCACGCCGGCAAGCGCGGCTCGCACGCCAGCCACGACATCGTGCGAGCTCATCCCCGCCGGCTTGTCGATCAGCAGCACGCCCTC